>CALLFA010000073.1 GCA_937997635.1 uncultured Saprospiraceae bacterium
CAAAGTATGTTCAGTGGCACCTTTGCGAATTTAACAACACCTGCATATACAGCAAACAGTTCTACGCAGGGAAGTGCAGAAGGAATGTTGTTAGTAAACGAGAGTGCGACCTATACAGCCATGTATACGATTACAGCTGACGATATCAATGCAGGTCAGGTAGATAATCAGGCAGTATCGACAGGAGACAGTCCGATGGGAGAGACTGTCGAAGATGATTCAGATTCAACAAATCCGAATGATCCGAATGAAACAGGAGACCCATCAGATCCGGATGATCCGAATGGAAACGATCCAGAGGAAGACGATCCTACGGGTACGCCAATATGTAAAGCTGAGGCTGTGTGTATTCTAAGTGACATTGATATAGAAGAATGTACGGTTCCGACACCATTTACAGAGATTGAAGATGTTTTTACAGAGATCCAAAATTGTGGAGAGACGTCAGTCCTTGCACATAATGATGTTGGAGATACTGAAGTTTGTAGTGATGGAGATGGTGCCAATTTTGTTCGT
Source organism: uncultured Saprospiraceae bacterium (assembly GCA_937997635.1). Classification (GTDB taxonomy): domain Bacteria; phylum Bacteroidota; class Bacteroidia; order Chitinophagales; family Saprospiraceae; genus CALFUK01. Next base: position 517 of record CALLFA010000073.1, read on the forward strand.
ACGTACACACTGAGTATTAATAACGTTGTGATTGCGACTTGCGAACAAGCCATTATAGTGAGAGATTTAACTAAGCCAGTTATAAGCATTACATCATCCAGTAATCCTAATGGCATATGTGATCCAATAATAGAAACTCCGACGTTTGAGGTGAATGACAATTGTTCTGAAACAGCTATGATTGTCACACCTACAACAGCAGGACCGACAAATCAAGGCTGTAATTTTACACAAATATGGACAGCAAACTATACTGATGCATGTGGTAATGTGGCAGATCCAGTGAGTGTCACTTATACCTGGATAGAGCAAGCACCAATTATTTACTCCTGTCCACCTAATGAGACTTTGGAAAGTTGTGTGACTCAACAGGAAGTTGACGATGCTTGGTCTAATTACTTATCTGGATTCCAATTGCCAATTGGTGGATGCAATCCAACAACAGTATTCAATGTTACAGAAACCATTGACGATGTAGTTAATAATTATCCTGTCAATAACCTGAATGATATTGATCCGCCGTCAGCGCCAGAAATGACAATTTTGATAGAGATGAGCATCACAGATGTGTGCTTAGATGAACCTATTTTATGTACAAGTGAGTTCTTTGTAAGTTGTGGTTTGAGAGGTATCAATGTCACTGGTACACAAGAAGTGTGTCCTGGATTTCAAGGATTTGTTTACACTGCGACAGACATGTTTGGTCAATCACTGGCACCTTATGTAGTCACATGGTCATTTGAAGATGCAAACGGCGTGATTAACCCACCAGAATTTATCATTCTGGATGGGCAGGGAACTGATGAGATTACTGTAGGATTCTCCGCGGCAATCAATCTCCCGGGAATTTTGACGGTATCTGCATCAGACGCTTTTTCAACAGTTTCTACGACAATGAATATTACGGAAGGGGATCCATTTCAATGCAATATAAATTGCGAAAATTACTTGTTTGTGGATCAATTTATGGCAGATGATCCAGCAAACACTAGGTTTATAGCAAATGGGGTAGTTGAATCAGATGCGACCATACCAGCTTCTATACCAGCAGAAACTGAATTTATCGCAGGCTTTACTATTAATTTATTACCTGGTTTTAGCGTTGAAAAAGGTGCATTGTTTCATGCAAGAATTGGTACTTGTGATGAAATCTCCAGAATACCAGAAGACATACCTAATGAAGATGATCGTAATTAAATGAACCAAATAAGTTGGAAACCTGATCTCAGGAGAACAGGTTTCCAACTTATATATAAAAAATACCTGTATAAGTATATTTTATATATTATTATTTAGTATAATATGTTATACGATTTTGAGAAATAATTCTTAAATTACATGTTATTTATCATAATCTACTATGAGAAAAGCAACAGAAAGACTAATTCTATTTGTTAGTATTTGCCTTTTACCATTAGGCACTTATTCACAAGCATTTCCTGATCCATGTTTTGGTCCTAATCCAGGAACGACCTTGTATTATAGTTCTGCAAGTTGTCCGGACCATCACCCAGACTTTACAGGATCTCTTGTTGGTTTAACAAATTTTGAGCCTGTTTCGAATGGTTTTGCCGGTAATTGGGTAATCAATACGCCGCCATCAACGGCGACAGCTGTATTCGCACCTGATCCGAACAACCCAGCTAACTTATTAGATGCTGGTGCATCGGCATCAATGATTGTATCATCTACAGGGACATTAGACATTACAAATACCGTAGATAATTTCAACACAGGCCAATTCCCTTGGGGAAGTTGTACTCAAACATATACTACTGCTTGTTTTGAAAGTGATATTGCTGATAATGTAGATCTCACAGTTGACTGTCCTTCTCAAGTGTTAGTGGTACTAGACGAGTCTGGATCGATAGAGGCAGACGGTGTTACAGCTACTGTTGAATCAGCTGTGTTGACTTTGGCATCAGAGCTTTTGCCATCTGAAACTGAGATGGCCATCATAGAATTTGAATCGTTAACAAGACCTGTGGCCATAAATGGTAGTACAGCTTTTCAAACTGTAAATGCCGCATTTATGTCTGGGTTGCAAGATTACTTGGTTAATAATGTCAATCCATTACCAAACTTAGCTAATGGAGGTTCCAATCCAACTGATCCCGATTCATACACACCAGGAGAAGAACCACAAACTTTTATTGGTGGTACTAATTGGGAAAGCGCGTTAACATTAGCAGCTGGTTATGCAGCAGATATAGTTATTTTTATTACAGATGGCAATCCAACGTATTACAATGATCCAGTTTTCGGTGTTAGTGGTGAAGGCAATGTTTTGGATATGACTGCATTAGTGAGAGCGAGAGATGCGGCGAATTTGTTAAAGTCTACTGGTACACATCTTTATTTTTTAGGTGTAGGAGGTAACGTGTTGCAACAACCAATAATTGAAGCTTCAGGCTCTGATACATATGCAATTGGTGATGGTGTTGACGCCTTTTGTGCAGCTGATTATAGTTTAACCCAATTTCCAAATTTAACTGATTGTTTGGTAGACATTGCAGCACAAATTACAGGAAAGCAAAACTGCTTTGAACCAATTCCAACCATGGGTGAATGGGGTCTTCTTTGTTTGGGGTTAATTTTTATGATTCTTGGAGTCATTGCTATTAAACAAGAAAGCTTGCAACCTTCAATTGTTAAAGACTAACCAGAAAGTATTTGCTAGTCTTGTGAACATTGCTTTTGTTCAAGGGTTATTGTACTCCCCATTTCTATATTGAAGCCTGGTAACAGTGTTATACTTTTTTGAGCATAAAAGCTAGAGTTTTGTGTTACATAAGAGTCACCTGTAATCTCAATATGATTTGTGTTATCAATGACAAGATTTTCACCAAATTCTCTCACAAATAAATATTCATTTTCACATGGATATATACACTGATTATCCAATTGTATCGTGGCGTTCGGATTATAGTTTTCGGCTGTAGTGTCCATACAACCCATAATTGGATTAAAGGCCTTAATTTGAAAATCGTCTAAACCAATCATTCCAGTCCATTTTTCATCATCTCCGTCGGAGTAGTTTAATCGTACTTTCACAACTTTTCCTGTAAATGCAGAGATATCCAGATTCACTTGTCGAATACATTCTTTTTTCCAGATGTCAAACCATTCACAATCAGATTCAGACGCAATGAATATTGTTTCCCAGGTTTGCCCATCATAAATGTCAATATAAAATGTACTGTTGTTTCCACCTTTTTCAATGAACTTGTGAAAGATGTAACTAAATGATACGTGTGCTAAACTATGATCCCTTAAATTTATTTCTGTAGAGACCATACTGGTTGTACCAGTATAATTATTGAACGATAAATAATCATCATCCATATATGCCATTGGACTCCCATTTATCGTATGTCCCGAAATTTGATGCATGCTGTACCCATAGTTTCCAATAGGACGCCCTGTATCATCAAATTTCCATAGAAAAGGACTTTGAAAATATTCTTGGTTTGTAGATTCTAACTGCCACAAGTCAGGTATTTGTTTATTATTGAAAGATTCGTTCCATATCAAGGTGCAATCAGATAGTGGTGTGTCAAAGTATAATCTATCTGCACAAATTAGATGAAATCCTGATGCTATACTAATACTGATCTCAACATCAAGTTGGTCATATTCCGTAAGGCCTTTGACTAAGATTTCCGATGTTGAAGCGTTGATGCTGAATGGATAAGTTATACCCGCTATTTCAACTTTAATTGGTGTTTCTGAGGTGAGATTGTGATATACACTCATGGTGAGATCATAGGACGCAGCCGTACAGTTTTGAATATGGAATGACTCTATAGACATTTGTTGATGACTTTGCGTGCTAAAGGTTCTGGAGAACGTTGTTGTGTTGTCATCATTACATAAAAAATTCAATTCAATCGTGTATGTATGACAAGGCATAAGCTTGCCTATATTGACATATCCATCATCAGATGATCCATTCAAAATACTATTTTCTTTCCCTTGCTCAAATAATGAATATCTAACTCGTTCGGTTTGATGTTGTTCCCAAAAAGCCACAGTTTCACCGATTTCATTTAGTTCGATTTCGATAGGTAGAATGTCGGGACAGGACGTGATGTTGCATGATTTCAGACATGTGCTTGTGTTCAATTTATGTTCTATTCTAGAAATAGAATTTGAAGACCATTCGGATGTATTTGTCAAATTTGACGACATAACATTTGGTACAGAATCGTCATGAACCGCACCAAAAATATGAGCTATTTCATGAGAAAGTACCACTCTTTGTGCCCAGTCTGCAGAGTTTATGTCTTGGATAACAGCTTTAGCTCTTTCTGTACAAAGCGAATTTAAATAGGCTAGACCAACGTATAAATTTTGCAATGCTCTACCTGTGAGAAGAAGGTTAATTGTATTCATTTCTGTTGGTGGTGTTTTGAGATTAAAATCATCCAACAGAGCATTGACATTCGTACTTGAGGTCCAGGGATCACATGTGTTGCATGTGTGAAAATAAATGTGTTTAAGGCTTAGGTTTATATCAAATTGATTTTTGAAATCCTGTTGCATCAGATTGAATGATCTCAAAATTTTGTCTAGCCCAGCACCAATGTCTGATCCATGATTGACATAGAAAGCATAATCAGTAAATATAGTGAAGTCTGCCTCTTGGCAGGCTTGTGATTTTAAGGTAATATCAGATTTAAGGCTTGGTTCTATGTCAACAGTAGATGCACAATCGAAAGCACTATTATTTACATTCTTTTTGTGTGACAATTCATAACTTCCAACCTTAGAGTTCCAACTCAATTGCCAATGGTCACCTTGAGCTTCAATCATTGTCATATATAATTTATTGTCAATGACATTAAGACCCACAAATGAATCTGGATGTTTAAGAATAGAACCAGTGAAGGATTGTAAATCTATTTTTTTTGTGATCATAGGCTGTCTTTCTTCGTGTTTAACAGAAAGTATCAAATCCTCATAGCTCACATTTTTTCTATTGAGTATTATGTTCCATTTGGGTAAGCTCTCTATGTCAAATGAAGCGTGTAAAGTACCTGATGTAGAATGGAGAAGTAGTTGGTCATCACCAGAAATGTCAACGAGTGTGTTTGTTGATTTTATTAGCTTAGTATTCTCTTTTGCTTTAATTACTAATTGGCAATACGATGATGGTAAAAAACCTAGCCAAAGCAAAAAGAATATAGATGTGAATTCTATTATTCTCACTAAAATATTATTTTTTAATTATCCTTAAGGGTGCTGGATAATAAGTCGGCATTTGGTGGAATTAGCTGCTTGCAAAAGTAGTCACCTTATTCATTCTGCGGATTCTATAGATGTACAACATTTGATGACAATATACCTACAACACCCATGTAGCATTTATTGACGCACAATCACCTAATACTAATTTGGATGGATTTTGACTAGACATAACTAGACATGCAACGAACACATAACGTTGGCATTTTATTAGGATCTAAACTGTGAAGAATGTAAGGTATGTGGGGCCTATTGTTTAAAATGAAATTAGCGATGGTAATAATCATAGGTGTTTTAAAAGACAACCGTTTTATTTTCATGTATCAAAACACGGTGATTGATGTGCGCCCAAAATAGCATCATGTGGTAGAATGGAATCTTGTGTCGCTTCGCAATGTGCTCAAATTTTTTATGATTACTGATGATCAATGGAATGTCTATTTTCCACTCTCCAGAATCATACCTAGAGAGAATGTCGTAGAAGCAATGCGCATATTTGGATACCATAATTCCAATACGAGGTTTGCGATCTCTAAATGTGATCTTCCATTCCATATTAAATGTACCGAACGATATTTTGAGATTGCAACCTAAAAATATCGTTCGGATAATTAATATAAAGATGGTGAGTAAAATCTCCATCTAAGCCTTCATTTTTTACCGTTCACTCAATGAGTCTAACCATTTACCCAATGAATCTGGCCGTTTACTCAATGAGTCTGACTGTTACTCAACTGCTCGTTATATTTGAATGGTATGGCAGAACTTTCCGTAATAACATCACACTTTTAAAATAACACATTATGAAATCAATCATTATTTTAACCCTTGCATACCTTATAAGCGCCATCAGTATAAGTCAACAATTGATAGTTGAACATAATGGTAATGACCCAGTAGAAATAAAAACTAATAATACCCAAAACGTATCTCTTTACACGACTAATGGAGTACGAAAAGGATACTTAGGCTTATTTTCTGGTCTAAATGATATGGACTTCGGAACTGCAATAGGTAATGATCTAGGGAAAGTAAATCTAACGACAAAAGGAGTGCCTAGGCTATCAGTGGGACCTGCTGGAAATGTCAAGATATTAGTTATGGATCCCGCTACAGCCTCAGCACAGCAGGTAGCACGAGAACCTGACGGCACACTGTCATTGATGTCATCAAGTGCCACTACCTATGCTGTAGGTGATTTTGCCCAAGGAGGCGTGGTCTTCTGGGTAAGTCCGAGTGGAGAGCATGGTAAAGTAGTGAGTATTTATGATGTTGTTGATGTCCCATGGAGTAACGTAACATCCGCTGCAATTGGAAATTCTGCAAGGAGTAATATTAATGGAGCTGGAAATACGGTTGCTATTATCACTCAATCAGGTCATATAAGATCAGCTGCACAGCACTGCGCAGACTTAGCTTACGGGGGCTATGATGATTGGTACCTGCCATCCAAAGACGAGTTGAATCAAGTGTATTTAAATCGTGCGGCGATTAATACAACAGCAACAGCGAATGGAGGTGAGATTTTAATCCGCTCGTTTTATTGGAGTTCTTCGGAGACCACAAGTCTCATTGCCTGTAGACAGAATTTCGTCGATGGCAGTCAAACCTTTATCAATAAGATCGCAAACCAGAGGGTCCGACCTATTCGTGCTTTTTAACTCTTACGCTGTATGCGTGATGAGCTAAGCTCATTTAACCTATAATGCGAAGCGGTCGATTTTATTTTTCATAGCATCATGTGATAACTTGCCTTTTTTGAAGGATCTATAGGATTGCCTTGTGATTCTGATAAGGCACATTAAAAGACAACTGTTTTATTTTCATGTATCAAAACACGGTGATTGATGTGCGCCCAAATAGCATCAGCGAGTACGATCTTTTCAATGTCTTTTCCTTTGCGTTTCATTTCTGCAATACTGTCTCGGTGGGTGATCGGGATAACATCTTGAACTATTATAGGGCCTGCATCTAGTTCTTCAGTCACATAATGACCTGTAGCCACATAGATATATTTAGTGATTTGAGTTATGACAACGTAGCTACTGTTTCGAGTAAAGTAATGGATGCATTTCAGGAAGGCACATACGACAAGATCTATGTCACTTATGGCCGTTTCAAAAATGCCGCTCTTCAGTTTGCAGAAGCTGTCCAATTTTTACCAGTCGAGAAAATAGAAGGAACGAGTACAGTTGAGGATTCAAAAATGAAAGCAGATTACATCTTCGAACCATCAAAAGAACAATTACTAGAAAACCTCATCCCAAGTATTTTACAAACGACTTTCCAAAAATTCTTGCTTGATACAAATGCTTCAGAGCACGGTGCACGTATGACAGCGATGGACAAAGCGACAGAAAACGCGGAGGAGATCGTAAAAGAGCTGAAAATCAGCTACAACAAAGCGAGACAAGAAGCCATTACCAAAGAGCTTTCAGAGATCGTTGGTGGAGCTGCTGCGCTGGGTGGGTAATCCAAGAGTTATATAGTTGACTGGTTATTGCAATCTTTCACTGGGGAAGCGAGCTTATCTTGTTGTCTGTTTTTTAATGCAATTCAAAATTAAGAGCTTAATCCAAATCTAAGCGTAATTTTAACGCTAATAAAAGATCTCTCTTTTTATTAGATTATCTACGCGTGAAAATTCTATAAGGGTTTAAAGTGCTTCTTTTACTACTTCTGAAACATGCTATCTGTCTATTTTGAAGCAACTAACAAATGTTAAAATGAATATGAATTGTCGTATCTGACATTTTATTTTATTATCTTTCTATTACCGTATTTAAAATTTATTTACTCACTGAAATGTATATCTGTGGAATGTCAACCCCAACTTTATACACAACAAAAAATAGCTTACTACTTATAAAGAGCCTTTAACTTTATTTTTTAATATTTAAAATTACATTATGTATACCCTTAAATTGGTAGGTCTTGTCCTATCGTACTTTTTATTTTCTAATTGGCTGTATTCGCAATGCCAGATTACTGATTTTCCTTCAATTTCAACCAATGACTATAAAGACATTGATGATGATGGACCTTCTAGTTCAGATTCGGATTTTATAGAATTAAATGGTAATATTTTCTTTTCTGCTGACGACGGTTTCAGTGGCACGGAGTTGTGGAAAATAGATGCACTTACCAACGAGATTGAAATGGTAAAGGACATCAACTCTGGTGCTAGTTCGTCTTTTCCTACGTCATTTCAAGAATTGAATGGGAAGATAGTTTTTGTTGCTCAAACTTCTGACTACGGTTCAGAAATTTGGATAACCGACGGTACAAATCAAGGCACTCAATTGCTTAAAGATATTTTTCCAGGAATCGATGGTTCTCATCCAAGTGAAGTTGAGAAAAGTGGAAACGTCATCTTTTTTTCTGCTAGAAATTCAAATAATAATCATGAATTATGGAGAACTGATGGTACTGAAGCAGGTACAAGTTTAGTGAAGGACATTAATGTAAATGGTTCTTCTTCTCCTAGACATATCACCACCATAAGTAATAACATCGTATTTAGTGCTTTTGAAAATACGATTGGAAATGAACTTTGGATAAGTGATGGCACAGAAGCAGGTACAAATTTAGTTAGAGATATTATTATAGGAAGCTCCCCTTCATTTCCGTATGGGTTTGCGTCTGATGGTACGGTCGCTTACTTTTCTGCTCTTGATGGGATACATGGAGCCGAATTATGGAAGACCGATGGGACTACTGCTGGTACTACTATTGTTACAGATTTAACAACTGGTTCACTTAGTAGTTCGATTGGCGATGAAAAATTTATTTACAATGGAGAGGTTTATTTTAGTGGTTCAGATGGGATAAGCGGTTCAGAACTTTGGAAGTCTGACGGTAATACGACTACACTTGTAAAAGATATTAACTTAGGATCGGGTGGCTCTTTTCCATCAACATTTGTAGAGTTTAATAATATGCTTTATTTCGTAGCAAACGATGGAGTGAATGCTCGACAGATCTGGCATAGTGATGGTACGACGACTGGCACAATGCCACTGGCACAACCTAATCAAGCTACTAATTATTTTAGTCCGCATCAATTGACTGTATCAGATAACTTTATATATTTCGCTGCCTACTCTTCTATTTATGGATTCGAATTATGGAGAACCGATGGTACAGTTGGAGGAACTGAATTTTTGGGTGATATTGCCCAAGGTGATGCAAATAGTGATCCTGCTGGCATCATTACTTTTGGAGATGATGCATATACCAATGCTACTGATCAAATACATGGATATGAATTATGGAAGTATGATGATGGAGATCAAACACTAGAAATGCAAGCTGATATAAATGCATTTAAAGCAGATGTATTTCTAGGCCCCGTTGAATGCTTTGAGGACAACCTTAGTTTTGTGTTTGGAACAGATTTTCGTGGTCCAACTATTGATCAAATTGATCTAAATACGAATACGACCTCTACTGTAGTTGACACCCTTGGAGACTTAAAACATATATTTGAATATTATGGTAAATTAAATGGTATTTATTATTTCAAAGGATTAGGTTCAACCAGTTCGGCTGAACTTTGGAGAAGTGATGGAACTGATGCTGGAACATATTTGGTTAAAGACATCGATCCCAATGGTAGTAGTCGCATTTCAAATGTAACGTTCATCGAGGATAAGATATATTTTTCTGCATCAAATGGTCAAGATGGTATAGAGCCTTGGGTCAGTGATGGTACAGCCGCAGGCACATTTCAATTAGCAGATATTACACCAGGTGTAACATACTCTCAATCATTTCAATTTGTTGGAGGATTATCTTCAGTATTTTTTATTGTAGATAACACACTTTGGGCAACCGATGGTACTCAACAAGGTACAATTCAATTAACGAATTTTTCGACTTTCAGAATGGTACCATTTTTAGATGGTATTCTGTTTATCGGCGGTGATCCATCGCTAGGTTCAGAATTACATTACAGTGAAGGTACATCAGCATCAACTGTATTAATTAAAGATATTAGCCCTACAAGTTCTTCGAATCCAATACACTTAACTGTCGTTGGTAATAGGGCTTATTTTTCTGCAAATCAGAGCGTATCTGGTGCTGAATTATGGGTGACTGATGGGACTGCTTCTGGGACTAATTTGGTAAAAGTTATTGATTCCAATTCCTCTACAGCTAGTATAGACGAAATGATTGCTTTTCAAAACGGAGTCGTTTTTGTCGCAACTGATGAAATGAGTGGACAAGAAATATGGAAATCTGATGGTACTGCAACTGGAACCGAAATAATACTCGATATAGTTGCTGGACCTGAATCGAGCTTTCCCAACGACCTTGTAACGAACGATGAGTTTGTCTACTTCAAACAAGGTTTTCCATTTAGTATTTGGCAAACAGATTGTACAGCAGAAGGAACAATGCAAATCAGTAATTTTTCTTCTTGTACTGCAGGTAACAATTATAATAACGACTTAATCTTATGCAACGATAAATTGTACATAACTACAGTTGCAGGTAACAGTCGGAGAGAGGTCTTCGATGTATTATGCGATTCTTCTGATAATTGTTTAAATACACAAGTGAATACTTGGACTGGCCCGTCAAATGGAATCTGGCAACAAACCCCTTTTTATTGGAACAAATCAATACCGACATACTGTGATGATGTCATTATACCGGCGGGTAATAATGTTATCATTGATGATACTAAAACAGCAATCGGCCGTACACTAGATGTCGAATTAGGAGCCTCTCTTGAATCTTTAATAAATGCAGAACTTGATATAAGAAATTAAAACTGCATTTTAATCGCTGTGTTTTATAGAAAAAGGATTAAGGTAAGCAACAACCTTAGTCCTTTTTCTTTTCATCTTTTAACATTGGTCTTATCCAGCTGGCAGGCAATGTATATTGACTTTCAGCAGCAAGATTAAATTCGGGATCAATAAATTGTTGTTTGGATCTTCCATTAAGACTACAAAAACTAGCTACAGTAATAGTTGGTTGAGATATGCCTTGTTGTTGATAAATAGCTCTCATATGTTGGCCAAATTGGTGCATCATGTCCGGCTGTGATGCCATCTCTAAAGCTTGCTTATTGGTCAAATAATTCATGATAGGTAGACGTTCTTTTCTACCATTCCCATCTTTAATAAAGTAAATAGATAGCGCACTCTTGTCTCTTAGTTTCATGTGCCATGAAAAACGGTGTCCTTCTTCTGTCCAATGAACATTGCCAGGGATTATGAAATGTCGGAGCGGTACGAGAAGTTGAATTAAACAATAAATAGCTACCAATGCAATGACAACTCTGTTTGATTTATGGTTGACTTTATTCCCTATTCTTTTTGATTTTATTCGATTCAATAATGACTTACACCATTCTGGTTTAAAAAAGAGGGTAGTAGCAACAATCATAAACCAAGGGAATACACCAATATTAAAAATGAAGGCATTCATCAAATGAAAACAGAGTGCAATGATATATGCCACAAGTCTTGTTTTTCTCCAAAGTAGAGCTGGTACGATTAATAGATCAAATAGAAGTCCGCCATAGCTAAATAATAATGCTGTAGATGAAGAAGCGAAAATGGAAGGTAAATGTCCATCAGCAACATAGCTTTGAAACCAAGTGAACATAGGTTCTCCTCTAATCCAATCTCGATTGATTTTTGCAATGCCACCATAGACGTAAGGAATGGCAATTTGAAATGTCAATAAGTACAACATCCAATTAGGGAGAGTATCCGTTCTTAATGAAGGGAATAATTTAGCATCAACAGAATACTGTCTGTGTGTCGGTATTACTATTAATAGAAACGAGATCAAACTGATCAAATAGAAGTGATTTAAGTAGTATGTTTTATCTAGGAGGAAGATATACGTGAACCCGACGAAAAAAAGTATAGTACTGATTCTATAGAGAAATCCAATTGAGATACAAAAAGCTAAAAAACCTAAAACAAAAAATAAGCAATACATGCCATTACCTCCGAAAGGTTGAATCCAGTCCCATCCAAAATAACTAAAGTGGTAGTCAGGATCAATATAGTTTCGTTTGATCCATCCATATTTAAAATACCTGGTGACTTCATATATAAGAAGGAAGCCAAAGCAAATTCTGAAAAATGCTAAGGAAGCAATGTGAGCTGGTCTAAATAGTCGGTCCATAAAAATTGTACAAATATGGAATTTAAAGTAAACTGAATATAATTAGAAATGACTTGATTAAAGATTGATGAAGAAAGAAAATCCTTCTACTAGCTTAAAATACAACCGTTTTATTTTCATGTATCAAAACACGGTGATTGATGTGCGCCCAAATAGCATCAGCGAGTACGATCTTTTCGATATCTTTTCCTTTTCGCTTCATTTCTGCAATACTATCACGGTGTGTGATCGGGATAACATCTTGGACAATTATAGGTCCAGCGTCTAATTCCTCTGTCACATAATGACCTGTAGCTCCCATAAATTTCACTCCTCTTTTATATGCGCTACTGTATGGGTCTGCACCGACAAAGGCAGGCAAAGAGGAGTGATGGATATTTATAATTTGATTTGGAAATTCTTTGATGATGTTCCCTGTAAGAATCTGCATATATCTGGCAAGAATCACAACATCAACATGGTGTTCTTTGAGTAATGCAATCTCTTTTTCTTCTTGCTCAGCTCTTGTCTCTTTGTTTTTTGGTATGTGGTAGAATGGAATCTTGTGTCGCTTCGCAATGTGCTCAAACTTTTTATGATTACTGATGATCAATGGAATGTCTATTTTCCACTCTCCAGAATCATACCTAGAGAGAATGTCATAGAAGCAATGCGCATATTTGGACACCATAATTCCAATACGAGGTTTGCGATCTCTAAAAGTGATCTTCCATTGCATTTTGAATTTATCCGCAATCAATGTTTTAAAAAAGTCTTCTGTCTTCTCTTGTGGAATCTGAAATCCATCCAATTCCCATTCTACACGTATAAAAAAGTGCCCAATATCTCTGTCGACATGTTGATCTAAACGAATGATGTTCCCATTATTATTCAATAAAAACTCAGTAATGGTAGCTACTATGCCTTTTTGATCTGGGCAATGGGCCAATAGAATAGCAGTATCCTTTTTCTCTTTCATAAAACGATGATGTATAACTCATATATCATCCCAAAAGCATACCACATTATCTGTTTCAGGGCACTTTATAGACACATAATACAGATGCAGTTAGTAAACAGTAATAAAGTAGTTGATTTTGAGATACAAACACATTGCATTTTATTGTAATTTATTGTGATTTACCTATGATCTGAAAATTCTATTTCATTTTATTTTATAGTCAAGAACACCATTAAATCAGGGCTTTTGGGCATGTGTTACATAATAATTGAGATTTTATATATAATAAAAATAACATATATAATATATTTTATATATTTACATCACAGATATACAGTAATTAACCTATTACAAGTATATCTATATATAATTTAGTTTAAATATAGAACCAACCTGATGAAGAGTGTATCCCTTTTTACAGCATTTTTTCTGCTCGTGATGAGTCAGAACCTGTGGTCTCAATGCCCAGCCCTCTCATGCAACAACCGCGTTCAAATAAGTCTAGAAGCAGATTGTGAATCTGTGATCACTGCTGACATGTTAGCAGAAGGAGACCTTATAGGTATGCATACAGTACAAATTTTCGGAGATGCTGATACCCTCATAGGCGATGTTCTTACTGGCGCTCATGTTGGTCAAGACCTTAATTTTAAAGTTCTTAATGATTGTGGTAATTCGTGCTGGGGTAATATTACATTAGAATACAACCTCCCCGTATCAGTGACAGACATACCATGTGCATTTATACCTGGTGTAACCGTATTAAAGGAAGGAAGTATTGGTGTGTTTAATCAAAGCGATACTGCGATGATACAGCCAAATGCAAGCTGTCAAAGAACTTTAATTGTCACTGTCAACCACAACATGGTTATCAACGGAGGAGTTGATGAAAATGGAGAAGGCATTTGGTTAGATGCAGACGCCCAAGTTACGCTCATTGACGAACTAGGAAACAATAAAGGGACTATCGTCGTACCCCGAGGAGAAACAGCAATCGAAACAATAGTGACCACTGGACCTTTTGGAAAATGCACCGCTATAATAGAACCGACAGATAGCCGAGCTTTCGGTTCATATACACTGCTTTTAGAGATGGACAATTGTGGTCTAAACCCTGATTGTATTGCTTGGTGTGGTTCTGTACCAGATGAATTTATTACGCTTAACGAACTTGATGAAGCTCTTGGAGAAGGGTGTCTATCTCCGATTGCAGGAGACATCCAAGTCAATAGGACTGTTACAGGAGATATATGTTCGGAAGATGGAGAGTTGGTTGTTGTTACATATACTGCTACAGTTTCAAGACATGGTCAGCAAGAAAAAATAGTATTGATGACTCAAGCGTATCAAAGAGAAAAATTAAGTCTTGCTCCAACTCCAGACGGTGGAACGGAAACACCAGTATTTTTTCCAGATGACATCAGTTTAGGTTGCAACACTGACGCAAGTCCTGAATCTATTTGGGCAGCAACTGGCAGTGGTACCTTGGCATATCCACACTATATCGATGTACACAATTTTGTTATTGACACCATTATCAGAGAAGTGATAGATCATTTTGAGGTGATTATTGATACCGTTGAAGAGCAGACACTCATTGATGTAGATGTCGATGGAGATGGTATTTTAGAACAAGTATGGGGAATAACCAAAGTTGTACGAAAAGAGTTGCGAGATTCAATCAGGCTCGATACAGTTTTAGGTGATCTTGTAAATCCTATCATTTTGATTGAAGATCAAATTTGCAATTTGGTTGTCGCATTTACAGATAGCGAATTTCCAGCATGTCAAGGTGGAGAAAAGATAATAAGAGAATGGAGTATCATAGATTGGTGTGATAGTCGTGCTACACTGAGTGACCGTCAAACGATTGAAATGTTTGATGTCGAACCACCGGTTGTATTGCAACCTGACAATATTGATTTAAGTATTGACCCTTGGACTTGTACAGCAAGGACACCGTTGCCAGAATTAAACATAACTGATGATTGCGCCACTGAATTTGATATTTCAATCACGACAAATCATGGCCGTATTGAAAGTGGGTACTTAGTTGATATACCATCAACGCAAGATTCTGTTCCAGTCGAGTTGGTTGTAGCAGATGGATGTGGCAATGAAACGACTACTAATTTCTATGTAACTGTTGCAGATAGAATTCCACCAGTAATGGTGTGTAAAGATGATCTGACTGTAACTTTAACTACTGGTGGAAATCTTCCAGGATTAGAAGGTTCGGCAAAAATATTAGCTTCTGATTTTGATGCAGGTATACATGATACTGGTTGTAGTGATGTTACAATCCAAGTCATTCGTGTAGATGATATGCAAGAACCCATATGGGACTGTGAAGGAAATGAGGTTGGTTTTCTGCCAGTGTCATGCAATCCGTTCACAGAAGACGTCGATTTAATTTGCGAAAAAGATGGTAGTCAATTTGCACCTTCATCGATAGCTGGAGAAAGTGTTTCTTTTTGCTGTGAAGATGTCGGTAAACTAATCATGGTTATGGTTATTGCTACTGATGCGCATGGCAACAAAAATCATTGTACAGTGGAAGTGGCTGTAGTAAATAAAGGTGGTGGATCGTTAGTATGTGAGCCGTTAACTGTGGGATGTAGTTCTGATTTAGAAGACCTGCCAGCTCCTACAGTTGTTGGAGGTATTTGTGCGACAGACTTGACAGTTCTACTGCATTCAGAAACCAATAATGATATTGGCTGCGGAGAAGGCACCATACTTAGAGAGTGGTTTATTGATTTGGACTTTAGTGGTGATTTAAGTGGAGGTGATGGATTTTGTGAACAAATCATAACGGTTGACCCTGCCACTGACGGATTCGATCCTTATACCATCAAATGGCCTAAACATTATGACGGAACTGTATTCAATGGGATTAATTTTGAATGTAATGTTAACCTTGATAGCGTAGAATCAGTGCCAGTAACCATACAGATGGGTGATCCATTTTCATGTGCTGTTGGTATGCAAGACATAGGACCAACTTGGTGCGAGACTGATTGTGGACTTATTGGATTTAGTGTAGAATCGGATACAGTTTCGGCAGGAGACGCATGTTTGAAAATTATCAACCGGTGGACAGTTGTTGACTGGTGTGTCTGGGAATCAAATGACGATAATATTGATGATGAGAATGATCAATCAACTGACAGTTTTATTGCTGTAGAGGATTGGGCACAAGGCTTATGTGCGGGATGTCCAGAGTTTGGCCCTGAAATAGATGATCCAGTATACTTTATGTATGATCAAGTTGAGCTCGATGGCTATTATACATTTGATCAGATAATTTCTGTATTTGATGACAGTAGTCCAGAGATCCTTCTAGAGTCAGACACTATTTTTGTCAATACAATTGGTGGATCTGATGCTAAAGAGGGTGAACGTCTTTGCATTGGATCAGAAGATATAACAGCTGATGCAATTGATTTCTGCAATGGCGTAAGGAGTCCTGTAGAAATATTGGAATGGTTTATCGAAGTAGAAGATCTTGATGGCAACCCGATCAACAACTTAGACGGTACCAATACAAAAGTAACTCGTGGTCCTTTTGCAACGATGAATACAAGATCTGGTAGTCCTGGAGATGTCCGCCGTATCAAGTGGAGAGTTGATGATGGGTGTGGCAATAGAGGTTTTGCAACAACAACAGTAATTTTCACAGATTTGAAGCCGCCATCACCAGTCTGCGTAGCTGGCTTGACCACAGTATTTATGGAAGATGATGGTTCGGCACAGATTTGGGCTAATGATTTCGATATAGGTAGTTTTGACAATTGTACGAATGCAGAAGATCTTCAGTTTAGCATCGTACCTCGTGGAGGCGAACCGTTGTTGCCAAGCGATGAGAATTTTGTAAGCCAATCTGGATACACGGTATTCTGCGATTCAATGCCATCGGGTGTGGTGGATTTTGATGTGTATGTATGGGATGTCAATGGTCTTGGAGATTTTTGTACAGTTAGTTTATTATTCTCAAGTGGATGCGATGTGGATGCAGGCGGAACGAGAGCCATGATATCTGGTCTGGTCAGTACGAATCAAGGTAGAGTTATCGAAAATGTTGAGGTACAATTATCTGCTGCTTTGCCTGAATATCCTATAAGTGGATTAACTGGATCCGAAGGGGTATACGCATTTGATAATAATCCTATGGATTTTGAATACAGAATTGAAGCTTCAAAGAATGATGATCATAAAAATGGAGTGTCAACTCTCGATTTGGTATTGATGCAAAAGCACATTTTAGGTATTGATCCATTTAACGATCCTTACCAACTTATAGCTGCTGACGCTACGAATGATGGCAAAGTGACAACAGTCGACTTATTAGAGATTCGCCAAATCATCTTGTCTTTGGCAACGGAGTATAGTAACAATTCAAGTTGGAGATTCGTAGCTGAAGATTTTGAATTTTTTGATGTAGCAAGCCCTTGGCCGTTTACTGAAACACTGGAAATTGCAAAATTGGATCAAAATATGTTTGCTGAGAATTTTATAGGTGTAAAGATTGGAGATGTAAACGAAAGTGCAGTTGTCAATCAATTTGGTAATTCGGAAATACGAAGCGCGGAGATACTTACATTATCCACTGTTGATCAAGTCTTAGAGAAAGGTAACACGTACAATATTACTTTAAGTGCAAATGAAGAAAGTTACATTTCTGGACTTCAATTTGGCCTGAATTATAAGGGCATTGAAGTGTTAGAATTGTCTTCTGCTGTAGCCGACTTTGATCAAAGTAATTACGTGAATACAAATAATCATGTCCTTGTCAGTTGGCCAATCGGTCATGCAATTGACGCACAAGCGAATATTTTAAATTTGACTATACAGTCTAAGCAAGATATACTACTCAGTGATGCGATCCAATTGCAATCCAATATTGACCATAGTTATGTGAGTGCCGAGGCATATAAAGCACAGACAGATGAGATCATGGATATTGAGTTTACATTTGAAAATAAAATGGCGGAATCAGGCAATTTCTTAGTTGCTCAAAATGATCCAAATCCATTCAAAGATTTTACAATAATTAGATTTCAATTACCTGAAGATGGGTTGACGACAATATCAATTCACTCTACAGATGGACAATTAGTCTGGAGAGATTCGGGCAATTACTTACAAGGATTTAATGAGATTGAGATTCATAAATCAGAAGTATTGTTGACACCGGGAAGCTATTTCTATACTGTAGATAGTGGTCAACATTCAGCAGCCAGAAAAATGATAGTTATTGAATAAAACATATTAGGCTGAATTAGGGATTGGGGTGGTCTATTTCTCAGGTTAGATCGCCCCTTCTTATTTTTAAAAGTTAAAGAACAGACAAAACCAACTTCACAATTGTATATTTTTTTCAAGCTGATTTCTTTTATTGAATTGATAGTAAATAATATACACATATTAATTATCATAATGTGATTTATATACTACTGTAGGTATTTGTTTGTTTGACTATTTGGTCTTACATTTGTTATAGTTATCTACGAAACCTTAACATCAACATTTAAATTGGAAAGAACTCTTGAAGTTATATAAGAATGAGTAGATGTTTGAATATGAAAAGAGGCGCTATCGCTCGGTAGCCCTCTTTTCTCTTTTAGGTGAAAAGGCTTTACCCTAATGACCGATAAATAAATACCGCACGCGCACATTAAACCTCCGTAAGTCTTAATACTTTTATTTATGGAATGATGTAAATAACTGTAGTCGAAAGAACCACTCGACTTACCAAAGTACACCCAAAATATACATAATCAATCCAAATAAAATAACCATCCATAACCTGTAATCTTGATACCAAGGATATCCTTCCATACCATCCATGACTAATCCCTTACGATAGGTTAATAATTCGATTTGTTCTTTAGAAGGAGCTGGTGTCAATTGGCTGACAACGATGAAAATAATTGAACAAACGAGAATCATAAAGCCAACATTTACCGTGAAATGAAGTGGCCACATGCCATTCTCCCCAAGGATAAACAAGAGTACCCCGATTAAAGTACCTAGTATCAGTGTCCAAAAAGCACCTGGACCATTACCTCTTTTGTAAAAGACTCCCACCAAAAAGATGACTACGATCGGCGGTACGATTATGGAAAACATTTGTTGGAGGTAATCCCATAGTCCTGAGAAGTTTGCAATTTGTGGTGCCCATAAGGCTGCGAGTATCATAAACACGATGGTCGATATTCTACCGTACTTTACCATTTCTTCATTGCTCATGTTTGGCCGATTTGGTTTTATAAAATCGATAACCATTAAGGTAGATGAAGAATTGAGTGCTGAATCAACACTAGACATGATCGCTGAAACTAGACCAGCCAATACGAGTCCTACTAAACCTACAGGTAGAACGTTGGTCACAAGAAACGGAAATACCGAATCCCCATTTTCAATATTCGGATAAACAGTTAATGCAATTGCTCCAGGAATTACCATGATGAACAAAGGAATAATCTTCAAGAACCCTGCAAAAATAACTCCCCATCTGGCATGACGAATGTCTCTACCTCCCAATACTCTCTGGACAATATATTGATTAGTAGACCAATACCAAAAGCCTAAAAAGGGTACTCCCACTAATAAACCAAGCCAAGGCAGACTTTCATCATCCATTGGTCGGACTACCGAAAAATGTTCTGCCGGTGCAGCTGCTATGACCTTAGCAAGATCAAAATCGACCTTGCCTAAAAGTATCCAAGTCAATATACCACAGCCAATAATCAAGATCAATGCTTGTATGGCATCAGTGTACACCACGGCCTTTAATCCTCCAAATGCTGTGTATATACCTGCAATAAACGCGAGCGCCATTGCCGTTTGCCACATGACTAGTTTGGGGAAAAAGGCCTGTAAGACAAGTGTGCCAGCATATAAGCCTCCTGCTGTCTCAATCATGATCGTACTGAAAATGGTGATTCCCGAGAAAAACAATTGTGACCTTCTGTCGAATCGCTTTTCGAGAAACTCTGGTATAGTCGTTACTTTGGCTCTTAAATACAAAGGGACAAATATAGTGGCTGCTATGATCAAGGGTATGCCTGACATCCATTCATAAACAGAAGTCGCTATTCCTGTCGAATATGCAGCACCTGATAGTCCTATGATCGTGCTACTGGAGATGTTTGACGCAAATAATGAAAGGCCAATGATGCCCCAACCAAATGTTCTTCCTCCTAGAAATAAATCTTCTCCAGTTTTAGTTTTTCTAGCTATAATAAAACCAATAGTCAAGACTAATAAAAAGTAGCCAATGATTATAGCAACGTCTATATTTGAAATTGTTGATGTCATATGAATTTCTTAATAAGGTTTAATGGTGTTATAGAAAACGAAAATGAATACTGTTTATCCAATAATTTATATTGATCATGCGTATGCGCTCCCCAACTATCATCGCCTCCTACGCCCATTTGTCTCAAATCTATAGATACATTGACGAAATTATCTTCCACAATCTCATTCGAGTGTTTTAATTTAACTCCTAAATCTAACTCTTTTACACTGTAAAACAATGCGCTAAAATCAAATCTTGGTTGTCCTTCAATCTTCCATCCGTAACCTTTCTTACTTTGAAGACTCATCCATTTTGTTTGGGTCTTATTGCCGTTCTCTTGAGGCCGTATGTATGGATGATATTGGTCTTTCACTGTGCTTTGGAAATGTCCGATAAATGCACTTCTATTTCTATCGATGTAGTTTTCGTGAGGGCCACGACCATACCATGATAGCTGGTCAAAGCTTTTTGGCAACTTTAATGTAAATCCAAATCTAGGTAGTTCAGGTAAATTGGCCTTGGATGTATCTAGACTGCCATTAATTTCAATATGTCCAGAAGCATTGATGACATACTTTAGCTCATAATCAATACCTAAATCGACTAAGTTGATTATAGCAATTACCTCGATATATTCACTGTTTTCTGTAAAATTTAAAGCACGTAAAGTCTGATGTATACTTGCACTTTTCCATAGTTGCAAACGCGTTGGCATATCATTGCCTAGATCATTATCAATCGGTGCGCGCCAAAAATTTGGTTTGGGACCTTCCGGTAAATATTCCATGTCATCACATGTATATGATGTGATTAGTCCAGTTTCTCTAGAAAAGTCAACAGTAAATCCCTGTCCGTTTAATTGAAGAGTATTTTCTGCATCAGATATACTTATTGATCCATTTGAAGGGCTGTGTTTTATTTCAATTTTTCCTTCTTGCAATAAAAATTGCTCTTTAGATAACTCATGCCATTTTGGAATCAGGCCAATATCCTTATTTGTGCGACACGAAAAATTAATTAAATACTCATCCGTATTATTTTTATTAAACGTATATGGAACGGTAATCTTACTGCTTTTCTGAGCTTCAATATTCAGTTTTTCAATGGTACTTGATGCAATTGGTTTTCCATTTTCAGTAATTTCCCAATGAATGTCAATATGATCTAATGGTATGAAGTCATGATGATTGTGAATGACGAACTTTCCTTTTTCAATATCATGAGCTTCGATTTCAATAGGCTGATAGACATACTTAACTTCATGCAATGCGGGGTGTGGAGTCCTGTCTGGAAACAACAAGCCATTAATACAAAAATTCCCATCACTTGGTGTTTGCTCATGACCAAAGTCACCGCCAAACTTCCAGTATTTTCCAGATTTAGTTTCTTTATGTTCAAAAGCAGCAATTCCTTGATCTACCCAATCCCAAATAAATCCGCCTTGCAGGTGTGTAAAAGAATTGATCACATCCCAATACTCTTTGAGATTGCCCACACTATTACCCATTGCATGTGCATATTCACACATGATGAGTGGTCTGTCAAAAGATGTTAATCCATATTTAATGATGTCTTCTATTTTGGGGTACATCGGACAGACAATATCTGTATTCCAATCTTCTCCCGCTTGTTCGTACTGGATCGGTCTGGACGCATCTCTTTCTTTTGCCCATTGGTAGGCTGCTTTCATATTGTCACCGTTTCCAGCTTCATTTCCCAATGACCAAATGATTATGGAAGGATGATTTTTGGATCGTTCCATCATCCGTTTGACACGATCAATATGTGCTTTCTTAAAGCTTGGAAGCGAAGATGTATGTGCCTTTTCATCAAAGTCTGCTTGGAAACATGCACCCATACCATGCGCCTCAATATTCGCTTCATCGATGACATATAAACCATATTGATCACATAGCTCATACCAGCGACGGTGATTTGGGTAATGACTACACCTTACTGCATTGATGTTGTTTTGCTTCATTAAACGGATGTCTTCTACCATTGACTCTTCGGTAATGACACGGCCATTTATTTCGTCGTGTTCGTGTCTGTTCACTCCTTTTAAGGTGATGGCTTTACCATTTATTTTTAATAGACCATCTTCAATGCTTACTTCTCTAAATCCTATGTTGTGTACGACTGATTCTATTGATTTACCATCTATCTTGAGCTGAATGATTGCTTGGTAAAGTGTTGGTGTTTCTGCTGTCCACAGCTTTGGATTTGCAACTATTGTTTTAACTACATGAGTGGAAATTTCTCCCTCTATGGCTTTCAATTGTTCAATGTGATTCAAGCATTCTACATTTTCATCAGTAAAGAGAGTTAGTTCGATTTCAATACTGTCACTAGCTTTTAGTTCTTTATGTATGGTGACTTCAATCTCCAATTCAGCTGTTGAATAATCATTTTTGTCAAATGAGGTGTGTATGAAGAAGTCGCTAATGTGAGTCATTGGTGTACTCCAAAGAAACACATCACGCTCTATACCACTGACTCTCCAAAAGTCCTGACACTCTAAGTATGAACCATCAGAATAGCGATATACTGCTACACAAATAGTATTTTCTCCTTCTTGTGCTAAATCAGTTATATCAAATTGTACTGGAGTTTTGGATCCTTGATTATAGCCTAAAAATTCGCCATTCAACCAATAGTAAGATGCTGAGCGTACAGCACCAAATTCAATAAAAATTTTTCTGTCCTTCCATAACTCTGGGATAGTAAACGGTCTTCTATAACTCCCCACTGGATTATCCTCATGTGGCACGAAAGGTGGATTTTTTTCGAATGGATATCTGTCATTCACATAAATGGGCACACCATGACCCTTCAACTCCCAGTTTCCTGGCACCTCGATCGAATCCCAATGAGATACATCAAAATTATTTTCATAAAACTGTACAGGTCGTTTAGTTGGATTGTCTGAATAGTTAAATTTCCAACTGCCATTTAGTGATAAGTAAAAAGGGGATTTAGTCCATTGGTTCTCACGAGCTTGGCGTATGGTTTCATAGGAAATAAAATGGGCCGTTGGAGTCAGTTGACCAACCTGGAATATTTCAGGATTTTCCCACCATGTACTTTTGTCTTCTTCTCGTCTCAATGTGACCTTAATTTCAAATGTGTGTGATTAACACAAAATTTAACCCTAAAGTATGGAATAATAGAGATGCTTCATGGCAATTGGTGTTGTTTTTGCACTAATATTATTTTTACTAAATATGATCACTAGAGTAATTTTAATGGTATTGGATAGTGTTGGCATTGGTGCTTTACCTGATGCTGATCATTATGACGATGTAGGTAGCAATACGTTGGGGCATATTGCAGAACTTTACAAAGATCTTTCGTTGCCTAATTTGACTCGTTTAGGTCTAGGTAATATCGATCCAACGAACAAACTCAAAAAGACGGATCATCCAGTCTCTGCATTTGGTAAAGCAATTGAACAATCTGCAGGAAAAGACACAACTACTGGACATTGGGAAATTGCTGGTGTTGTGTTAGGTAAGGCTTTTCCAACTTTCCCGAATGGATTTCCTTCTTCCTTTATGGAAAAGTTTCATGCCTCAATAGGAAGAGAAACACTTGGCAATGAAGTGGCTTCGGGTACGGAGATCATCAACAGATTGGGTGATGAACATGTCCGTACAGGTAGGCCGATCGTATATACCTCTGCCGATAGTGTATTTCAAATTGCCATGCATGAAGACATTATTCCTGTTAAAGATCAATATGCGATTTGTACCAAAGCGAGACAAATGCTCATTGATGATTTTGCTGTTGGAAGAGTAATCGCTCGACCATTTGTTGGTAAGGATAAGCAGTATAAAAGAACATCAAACCGTAAAGATTTTTCATTACTACCACCAGATACATTGTTGGATGCCTTACTTAAAAGTGGAAAAACAGTTCATGGCGTCGGCAAAATAGTTGACATTTTTGCAGGTAAAGGCATCTCCTCTTATCAGAAGACGGGATCTAACCTTGAAGGGATACAAGCGACCATAGAGGCAATGGATAAGCACAAAGGAGATCTCATATTTACAAATCTGGTTGACTTTGATATGCTCTATGGCCATCGAAGAAATGTCGAAGGATACGCTGAATGTTTAATGGAATTTGATCGTCATTTGCCATCCATTCTCAAAGCAATGACATCTACAGATCTTCTCATTATAACTGCAGACCATGGCAATGATCCTTCATTCAAGGGCACTGATCACACTAGAGAATACATTCCTATTTTAAATGTTGGAGACAACGTATTGAGTGGAGCTACAATAGGCACACGAAACAGTTTTGCTGACATCGCAGCATCAATAGGAGAGGCATTATCTATTTCTTATAAAGGAAGTGGACAGAGTTATTTTAATGACATCATAAGTCCAGCATAAGATGGTAGAACTGCTAAGAAAGAAAAGGGATGGAGAGGTGCTAACCAGAGAGGAATTAGAGACCTTTGTCAATGGTTTTCTTTCTGGCAGCATTCCAGATTACCAAGTATCCGCATTTTTGATGGCAGTATACTTTAAGGGCATGACTGATGAAGAGACCGCTATTTTCACAGAAGTGATGATGAATTCTGGGGATGTTGTCGACCTGAGTTCGATTGATGGAATTAAAGTTGACAAACACAGTACAGGTGGAGTGGGAGATAAGACCACGCTTATTCTTGCACCATTAGTCGCTGCAGCAGGAGTAAATGTTGCAAAAATGTCAGGCAGAGGATTGGGGCATACAGGAGGGACATTAGATAAATTGGAATCTATTCCTGGCTTATCCGTAGACCTCACACAAGATCAGTTTATCAATCAAGTGAGAGATATTGGAGTAGCCATTTGTGGACAAAATAAAAAACTTGTCCCAGCAGATAAAAAGCTCTATGCCTTAAGAGATGTCACTGCTACCGTTAATAATTTTGCATTAATCGCTTCCAGTATTCTCAGTAAAAAGTTTGCTTGTGGTGCTGATGCAATCGTCATTGACATTAAAGTCGGAGCAGGGGCATATATGGCGACAACTGCTGAGGCAGAATCTTTGGCGATGCTCATGAAGTCCATCGCTGCGAATATGCAGCGAGAGTTAATCATCGTCATTTCAGCAATGGAAGAACCGCTTGGCAATAAAATAGGCAACAGTCTAGAAATAGAAGAAGTGATTGACACTTTAAAAGGAAATGGTCCTCAAGACTTGAAAGAACTAGTCATTACTCTTGGAAGCCATATGCTTGTACTTGCCAAACGTACCAAAACCAAGGATGAAGGGGCACGATTATTGAATCAATTATTGGTTGAGGGAGAAGGGTTGAAAAAATTTGAAGAGATGGTTGCATCACAAGGTGGTGATATTCAGGTTGTTAATCAATTTGATTCAATGAAAAAGGCATCTAATTCTGAACTTATATTGAGTCCCACATCTGGATTTATAGCTGGATTGAATGCACTGGCAATTGGAAAAGCTTGTGTGGTATTAGGTGCAGGCAGACTGACGAAAGACAGTGAAATAGACCACTCAGCAGGTATTGAATTACTGCATAAAACTGGAGCTGAGATTACTGCTGGTCAGCCTTTAGCAAAACTGTATTCGAGCGATGCATCTACATTGGCAGAAGCCAAACACATGGTAACCAAAGCGTTTACATTCAGTGATAATCCA
This sequence comes from uncultured Saprospiraceae bacterium, assembly GCA_937997635.1. Classification (GTDB taxonomy): domain Bacteria; phylum Bacteroidota; class Bacteroidia; order Chitinophagales; family Saprospiraceae; genus CALFUK01. The sequence continues at coordinate 26,823 of CALLFA010000073.1, forward strand.
ATCAATCCAATGCCTTTAATTATTAAAGAGATTTACAAATAAATATGGCAAAGAATACATCAAAGACTAAAACACATTTGCATGCAAGGAACGTTGGAATGCCCTTTGATGCAGATGTGTTTAATCATTTATTAGTCAATAGAAGCGCGGTCGAACGTCGTGCTTCTACACTAGGCAAACGTAGGTCTGTCAAAAAACAATGGCAAGCAGCATGGTTGTTGAAAGCCATTACTTGTATAGATCTAACAACCTTGTCAGGAGACGATACCAAAAGTAATGTGCAACGACTTTGTGCAAAAGCAATCGCACCTGTTAGAAGTGATGTCCTTTTAAACCTGGGGATGAACCCTTCTGATTTTCATGTTGGGGCAGTGTGTGTTTACCACAATAAAATTAAAGATGCAGTTGGATTTATCGGTGACTATCCAATTCCAGTTGCGGCTGTTTCTACTGGTTTTCCTGCTGGTCAAATTCCACTAAAAGAGAAATTAAAACAAATTGAGTTATCTGTAAAAGCAGGAGCTAAAGAAATAGATATTGTTGTCAGTAGAGAATTAGTCCTCCAGTCAAAATGGAAAGAATTGTATAAAGAGGTGAAATTGTGTAGAGAAGCTTGCGGCGACGCTCACATGAAAACCATTCTAGCTACAGGGGAAATTCCAACCTACACAAAAGTGCTAAAAGCAAGTTGGGTAAGTATGATGGCTGGATCTGATTTTATTAAAACGAGTACTGGTAAAGAACCAGTCAATGCAACTTTGCCTGTATCACTAGTGATGATCAGAAGTATCAGAGAGTTTGAAGAGTTGACAGGATATAAAGTTGGTTTCAAACCAGCAGGAGGCATTCGAAAAGCAAAGCAAGCATTAAATTGGTTGATCTTGATAAAAGAGGAATTGGGAGATGACTGGCTTAATCCAGATTTATTCCGATTTGGAGCAAGCAGTTTATTAGGAGATATAGAAAGACAGCTGGAGCATTATGTAACTGGAAGATATTCTGCTTCCTACAGACACCCAATGAGTTAATATGAAAGTAAAAGATATATTTAAGTCAATGGCATATGGACCCGCACCAGAAAGTGCAAAAGAAGCAGAAGCGTTTTTAACAGGTCACAACAAGGAGTTTGCATTGTTCATCAATGGAGAATGGCAAAAGGCCAGTTCTAAGAAAATGATGGATAGCATAAATCCTGCTACCAAGAAAAAATTAGCGAAAATATCAGTTGCCTCTTCCAAAGATGTTGATCAGGCAGTTGCGGCAGCAAAGCAAGCCTTACCAGGATGGAAATCTCTATCTGGTCACCAACGTGCTCGCTATTTATATGCCATCGCTAGACAAATACAAAAGCACTCAAGACTGTTCTCTGTGTTAGAATCACTGGACAACGGTAAGCCGATTAGAGAGACTAGAGATATAGACATACCATTAGTGGCTAGACATTTTTATCACCATGCTGGATGGGCGCAATTGATGGACGAAGAGATGGCAGACTACGAGTCCATCGGTGTGATTGGTCAAATCATTCCTTGGAATTTCCCACTACTTATGTTGTCTTGGAAGATAGCTCCGGCTTTAGCAATGGGCAATACAGTGGTGTTGAAACCAGCAGAATTCACCTCATTGACGGCTTTATTGTTTGCTGATATCTGTAAACAAATTGGACTCCCTAAAGGCGTTGTCAATATTGTAACAGGCGCAGCAGAAACAGGAGAGGCGATTGTCAATCATCCAGATATTCAGAAGGTAGCCTTTACAGGTTCGACAGAAGTTGGCAAGATAATCAGACGAGCAACAGCGGGTACTGGCAAGAAAATTTCTTTGGAATTAGGAGGAAAGTCTCCATTTATCGTATTTGACGATGCAGATTTAGACAGTGTGGTCGAAGGGGTTGTTGATGCCATTTGGTTCAACCAAGGTCAGGTGTGTTGCGCTGGTTCTCGATTGTTAGTTGAAGAAAGTGTGGCTGATAAATTATACAAAAAGATCAGGGTGCGGATGGAGAAATTGCGTATCGGTAATTCTCTAGATAAGTGTATTGATATAGGTGCCATAGTCGCGCCAGTGCAGTTGAAGACAATTGATCAGTTAGTCAAGAAAGGTGTAGAAGAGGGGAGTCAAATGTGGCAGCCTTCTTGGGCTTGTCCTACAGAAGGGTACTTTTACCCACCGACATTATTTACGGATGTTTCTCCTTCTTCGACAATTTCGCAAGTAGAGATATTTGGTCCTGTATTAGTAGCGATGACGTTTCGTACGCATAAAGAAGCTGTCAAATTAGCTAACAATACGGTGTATGGATTGGCTGCGAGCATATGGACAGAAAACATTAACCTCGCACTGGACATTGCTCCTCAAATAAAAGCGGGTACCGTTTGGGTGAATTGTACAAATGTATTTGATGCTGCTTCAGGATTTGGTGGCTATAGAGAATCCGGATTTGGTAGAGAAGGCGGTAAAGAAGGTTTGTACGAATATGTCAAGCCTCGCATCATTAACGAGTTTAGAAAAACACCTTTTGTAAAAACGAAAAAGCAAAAGTTGGCTAAAACGGTTCATTCTCCGAAAGGGATAGACCGAACAACAAAAATGTACATCGGTGGGAAGCAGTCAAGGCCAGATGGTGGATATTCGTATACAGTAAGTGACCCAGTAGGAAATCCAATTGGCGAAGTGTCACAAGGGAATCGGAAAGACATCAGGAACGCTGTTGAAGCTGCTCATGCGACAAAAAATTGGTCTGGAAGAACGGGGCATTCCAAAGCGCAAGTGCTTTATTTTATGGCTGAAAATTTATATATCCGAAAGTTGGAGTTTGCACAAAGAATAGCGCAACAGACAAATCAATCTTTGCAAGAAGCGGAGAGAGAAGTGGATATGTCTATCGATCGTATTTATTATTATGCTGGAATGGCGGATAAATTCGATGGAAGAGTGCATCACACAACAAGCAGAAATGTGACACTTGCCATGCCAGAATCAATTGGTGTGATAGCTGTTGCGTGTCCTGAAGAATATCCGTTGCTTGGATTTGTATCCACGGTTATTCCTTTGCTGTGCATGGGTAATCATGTGGTTGTGGTGCCGTCCGAACGATCGCCTTTATCGGCTACAGATTTTTATCAAGTGTTGGATACCTCTGATGTGCCAGGTGGTGCTGTCAATATCGTGACTGGTAACAAAGAAGATTTACTGTCTGTCTTGGCAAAGCATTATGATGTCGATGGTGTATGGTATTTCGGTACACAAGAAGGCAGTAAGCAGGTAGAGTTATTGTCTGCTGATAATATGAAACGAACGTGGGTCAATCATGGAAAGCATCGAGATTGGATGAATCCCAAACACGGACAAGGTCAGGAATTTTTAAGACAAGCAAGTCAAATTAAAAACATATGGGTGCCTTACGGTGCTTAACTAATTATATCAATTCGAAAAGATGGCAAGTATACACATAGGCGCAAATCCTGGAGACATAGCTGAAACAATTTTATTGCCGGGTGATCCAATGAGAGCAAAATTCGTAGCTGAAAATTTATTAGACGATGCTGTTTGCTTCAATAAGGTGAGAGGCATGCTCGGTTACACAGGCTACTATAATGGTAAGCGCGTGTCAATCATGGGCTCTGGAATGGGCATGGGTAGTGTCGGTATATATGTCAATGAACTCGTCAATGATTTTGGTGTCAAACAGCTCATCAGGGTTGGTACCTGCGGTGCAATAAGGGAAGAAATAAAAGTCGGGCAAGTCATTTTAGCGATGAGTGCTTCGGGCGATGCCGATGCCAATATGCTGTATTTTGAAGGCATGCATTATGCAGCTACTGCAGATTATGATTTATTAGTACAAGCAGATGAAGCTGCCAAACGATTAAATATCGAAACGTTAAAAGGAACAATATTTTCCACCAATACCTTTTATGATGCTTCAGAAAACCGATGGGACAAATGGGAAAAACATGGTGTCCTCGGTGTGGAAATGGAATCACAAATACTGTTTACTTTAGCAAAGCGATTGAATGTAAAAGCATTAGCCATTTTGACTGTGAGCGATAATGTTAAGACAGGTGAGGCATCAGATTCTCAAGAAAGAGAGCAGAAGTATATGGATATGATGAGGATAGGGTTTGAATTGGGTTAAACATTAAGGCATTAAGATGGGGGTATTAAGGTAAGGACATTAAGATTTTAGCCGAAGGTTTGGGGTTAAACATTAAGGCATTAAGATGGGGAGTATTAAGGTAAGGGCATTAAGGTAAGGACATTAAGAATTTAGCCGAAGGTTTTTGGGTTAAACATTAAGGCATTAAGGAAGGGGTATTAAGGTAAGGGCATTAAGATTGTAGCTGAAGGTTCTTTGCTTGAAACATTAAGGCATTAAGTAAGGGGGGTTAAAGGTGAGGGCATTAAGATTGTAGCTGAAGGTCCTTGGTTTAAAATATTAAGACATTAAGGAGAGGGGTATTTAGTAGGATATTAAGATTTCATATAGATTTCCACATTCAAAGAATTGAGCTTTGGAGCTGAACTCAAGTATTGAAATATGGAAAACTGTTTCCGATTAATCTGAAACACAAAATCTTTTATAGTCCCTAATATTAGGTATTTATTAATCATGCTGGTAGGTTTCGGAACAGGTCATTAACCATAGGTTTAACTGACTTTGATATGTTGTCTGTGTAAAAGTTGATTAACAAACCTTGTGGTTTTTTCAACAATTTCATATACGTCAATAATTGAGATTGGTGAACTGGTAAAATACTTTCTACAGCTTTTATTTCTACTATTATTGTGTTGTCTACTAATAGATCTAATCTCAATTTTGTTTCTAACTCTAAAGTATCGTAGATAAGCGGAATTTCCAGCTGTTGGAGCACATGATGTCCATCTTTAATTAATTGGTGGTGCATGCATTTTTCATAAACACTCTCTAATAGACCAGGACCTAGTTCTTTATGTATTTTAATAGCTACTCCAACTATATCGTAGGACAATTGAGTGATTCCACTTTTAGTAAAATGTTCCATTATTTGTAAAGTAATTTGTTCTAAATAAATATAGTGAAAGAAAAGATCAAAAGCCTAAAAAAGACAATTTATCTAAAACCCACTTAATGCCCTTATTCTTATTGCTTTAATAATGTTTCCACTCCTTAATGCCCTTCTTCTTACTCTTTTCCTTATTGCCTTAATGTTTCCACCTTCCTTAATGCCCTTCTTCTTACTTTCTTCCTTATTGCCTTAATGTTTCACTCCTTAATGCCCTTCTTCTTACTCTCTTCCTTATTGCCTTAATGTTTCCACCTTCCTTAATGCCCTTCTTCTTACTCTCTTCCTTATTGCCTTAATGTTTCACTCCTTAATGCCCTTCTTCTTACTCTCTACTCTTATTGCCTTAATGTTTCCACTCTTTAATGCCCTTCTTCTTACTCTCTTCCTTATTGCCTTAATGTTTCCACTCTTCCCTAATTATTCAAATTCAAATCAGCATTATCATTCACATCCCCAATCTTCACCCCAATAAAATTAAGGTCATTGATATCTGCATTGGAAACAGTCACATTGATGCTTTCATTAATACTGCCATCTAAGGGGTTATCAAAAAATGACTGGCTGGCATCGACAAATCTCCATGGGGTGTTATTGCTGAATTCAGTAGATATGCCGACGACGGCTCGTATCATTTGCACGATATCCGCAGCAGTAACAGCGTTGTCATTATTTATATCAGAAGCGATTATCTGGTATGGTTCAGTGAAAGGCTGTAAGCCTATGATATGGCCTCTTATTCTAACAGCATCTGTAGCCGAGACACCATTAGTAAGACCGCTCGTAGCTCTTGGGCTAATTGCATAACTGGTGCCTTCTTCGACAGATGGTATTGTATATCGTCCCTGACTGTCTGTCGTAGCTAATACTGTATTGCCAGTCATGATTTCGACACCTGCTATTGGTTGTCCAGAAGGAGAATTGACCTGCCCTGAAATATTAAAAGTCGATGGTGCACAGCCGTCCTTATTAACAGTCAAAAATACCGTCATGTCTGACAACTCCATACACTCAGTTGCTCTTATTTGGCTGATAGGTTCGCCTATATTAAGAGTCAAATTACCAGCAAAACTTATGGCAAACACTCGCAAAGTCTCTTCTCCAAATCCTTCAAAGTCAAAACTATTACTGCTCACTACTTCTACTAGTCTATTTTGATCATCAGTCAATAAGTAAGCAAAATTTTCACCAACTGGAATATTGCCATTGTTGGAAAATTGAATAATGTCTGCTTGTCCATCTGAAGGGCAAATAGTCAGACTTGTTTGTCCATTTGATGTTGTGTTTACCATTTGACACTCAAAGGGCATCCCACAATCTTCTTTAGTGACGGATAAAAATGTGTTTTGGCCCGAAACGATAGCGCATTCACTTGCCGTTATCGACTCTAGAGGTTGACCGACTACAGCAGATAAGTCACCTCTGTAAGACACACCAAATACCAATTGGGTTTCTAATGATGAACCTTCAAAATCATACACATCTTCAAAGACTACCTCTTGTATTATTCGATTTGTGTTTGTAAAAATGTACGCATATTCATCACCAGCTGCAACACCTATTGTATTCCTTAATTCTGTGACATCAGCAATTCCATCATTTGGACAAATGGTTATATCTTCCACCCATTCTGTTGTCGCTGTCAATGTTTCTTGACACATAACTTCCATTCCACCATCACCACCGCCGTTGTTGCCTCCATCAGTGTCTTCACAAGCGGGACTTAAGACTCCATTACCCCAGAAAACCCTAAAAGCAAAGCAACGAAAAACGACATATCTATATTCATTAACATCAAAACCATCAGGTAACTGGAAAGTCATTGCTCCTGAATAGTAGCTGATTTCACTGACGTCTACGATAAAAAATGCATCATCAACTTTTTCAGGGTCATTGCTCAAAAATATTTGGACATCGGGACCTCTTGATGTAGTATATTCTTCTGACAATCTAAATTCGACTGACCCATCTGCAAACTGCTCCAAAGTCGCAGTTCCTTCAAGATTGTATATCGGTGTTCTTTGTAATGCTGAAGTTCTCACACACTGCGCAACAATTGCACTAGACATGCAAAGAAATAGGATAAGTGTCGAAAAAGTTGATTTGGTGATCATGATGATTTCATTTTACTCCTAAATAAAACGGTTGAAGACTAAATTGTTTGACTTATTCGATTAAGAATTCAAATTTTGTCGTAAAGAATGCAGTATCAGTTGGTTAAACGACGTTTAAATGCTAATCAACATTCTTATGACAAACAAATTTAGCTTAATTGCTTGTCTAATTCAGGTTCTATGTGGACAAAATATTAAGTAGATTTTTTAACATATTTTGTCAAAATCACGATTTGTTGACCGTCAATTTTACCTTCAATATGCTCTTCATTGTCGTGAACTAGTCTGATTCTTCTGACGGATGTGCCTCTTTTTGCAGTAAAACCAGCTCCTTTGATAGTCAAATCTTGAATCAGTGTTACGGTATCACCAGACGCCAAAACATTACCATTCGAATCCTTATGAACGAGTGAGTTCGATGTAAATGTTGCCCATTCTTCTGTCTCCTCATCTGGTAAATACATCTGGTCTTTAAGACCATCAGTCCATTCCTCTCCTGTTAATCTACCAAGCAGTTGGTAGGTCATCACTTGTACAGCAGGTATCGAACTCCACATGCTGTCACGCAAGCATCTCCAATGATTAGAATCTAAAGGAACGTCTCCTTTGATTTGCGACAGACAAATATGACATGCTGCTATTTGATGATCTAAATTATTATTATCTGTTTTTGGTGGCACCGTGTATGCAGCAAGATCACTGGCCCGACCACACAATTCACAGGTTGATTCGCAACGGGTTTCTAAAGCTGATAATAAACTCATGAGTATAAAATTATAACAAAAATGGTAATGCGTCTTAATAATTCATATCCGCTTAAAAGCTTTTCATCTTTGCTGAGGCGAGACGCCTTCAGCGAC
>CALLFA010000074.1 GCA_937997635.1 uncultured Saprospiraceae bacterium
AATTAAAAATATCTCCAGATAGGGAGTGGCGCTTGGATCAATTCCAGATGATACAGTAGAAGTAAATGACTTGACTGTGCTTTCACCTGGTTGAAGAATGATTTGACCGCAACTGATGACAGTTCCGCCAGCAGGCTTATCGCCACTGCTACCAGAGCCATCATTATTGACACGCAGATATGCTTGAATACTTACATTTGAAGAGCATGTACTTTGATTGTTGTTGAGTAGTGATTCTTCATCGCCTACATTTTTAATGGTAGCGCTGTAAGAAATAGATGTTTCAGAACAAGCTGTTATTTCTACAGCATCAATCACGAGGTCGGGGCCAGAGGTCTGGCTGAATAGACCATTTGTGCATAAAAGAAGTATCAAAATTTTGATAAAGATTTTCATTTGAAATTATTTTAAGATTTAGAAATTTGTTTTGTGATTTATATAAAATTCATTGACATATATAGCCTTTATAAAACCCTTAATTTATCGCACAGATAAAGTCGAAAATGATAATCTCTATATCACCTTTGTAATAATCCAAAACATGTCGTAATAAGCGAGAGGTTAGAATTTGAAGTTGATTTTAATCCTAATGGCTGCTTTTATTTATTGTTCGAAGTAGTTGTAAAGTGTTACCCTTTTGATTAATTTTTTTGTTCAGAAAGTCACTGTAATTATTACTAGTATCTTTTGTCTTTAAGTTTTCAATTAATGTAGATGAGGTTTTAATAAATATCAATTTGCTATTTTACATTAAAATAAAGCTATGTCAGCAGATCAAAATTTTGAAGCATTGGGTCTTATGCTTCCACCTCCACCCAAACCAATCGGTGTGTACAAGCCATTTTTACAAGTTGGCAATATGGTGTACGTCAGTGGTCACGGTACATTTAGAGAAGATGGTACATTGATAATTGGTAAAGTTGGTGTCGAAATGGACAAGGATAAAGCAAAGCTTGCTGCCAGACAAGTTGGCCTTTCTATCATATCTACTTTAAAAGCAAATTTGGGAAGTCTGGATAACATTGATAGGGTAATAAAAGTCTTGGGAATGGTCAACTGTGTTCCTGATTTCGAATCACATCCTTTTGTAATAAATGGCTGTAGTGAGATATTTGCATCTGTTTGGGGAGAAGAAAAAGGAATTGGCGTCAGATCTGCAGTTGGGATGGGCTCATTACCAGATAATATCCCTGTAGAAATCGAAGCTCAATTCCTTCTACGGATGTAATGATGCAGTAATGTATTTATATTTCAAGCAATGTTGCTTAAACTAAAATTCCCATATAAGTGATTCATTTGATGTAGGCACATCTAAAGCCTCAATAACCACATTTGTTTCATGACCTAAAATTACCTTCCATTCTGATATTGCAATTTTTAAAGAGGTTCCAGTCAGCAGCTTACTCACTTTTAGGAATCACTTAATGTCGTGTTATATTTTACATTCGAATATTTTTTTTTGCAAGAGGGTGTAAAATTTTTGATTCATTCCTGATTTGTTTTTTAAGATTAATAATTAGTACAAAATATTGTATCAATGATGATTATGGTGTCAACTTAGAATTGAAAAGCATCAATTGTTTATGTTTTAACGGACACTTATTTAATCAAAGTTTTATTAGTTTTAGACATAACATCATTCAAACATCATGAAAACAACATTCCACTTTTCGCTATGCTTGTCCTTAATTTTCTTTTCTAATATTGTCTATAGTAATGATTGTGCTAGTGCAGAAATAGTCGGCTCTATACCATATGCATTTACTGGCACCACTACAGGGGCAGGTGACAATTATGATTCGAGTGATGCTTGTGAGAGTGTATATATGACCTCTGAAGATTTTGTCTTCACCTACAATTCACCAGGGAATGAAGTGTTAGGTGTCCAATTAGATAATTTAAATGATGATTTTCATGGCTTGTTCATTATGGATGGTTGTCCAGATGATCCTGGAACGACATGTTTATATAGCGGGACAACAAATAATACAGATTCGGTCTTTATAGAGACGGTATATTTTGAACTCCCTGATCAGTATTTTATTGTAGTTTCTTCTCGTGCTGGATTTACATCATCGTTTGATTTTGAGTTGAACATAAGCAATACAGTTGGTAATATTTGTGAAAATGCTTTACAGATCCCAAGCGTTCCTTTTTCATATACTGGGACAACTGAAGGGTCTGGAAATGACTATGGTTCTGATGATGCTTGTACCAATGCTTATATGACACAACGAGATTTTATCTTTGCGTATAATTCACCAGGGGACGAAGTGTTGGGTATACAGTTGGATAATTTAAATGATGACTTTCATGGACTGTTCATTATGGATGGTTGTCCAGATGATCCTGCGACGACTTGTTTGTATAGCGATATAAAAAGTAATACAGATTCGATTTTTATTGAAACAGTTCATTTACAGCTTCCTGGGGAATACTTTGTTGTCGTCTCTTCCCGTAATGGTTTTACGAATGTATTTGATTTTCAATTAACGGTAACAACTCCGGTTGGTAATATTTGCGAAAATGCAATGATCATTCCAAGTGTTCCTTTTTTATATTCTGGAACTACTGTTGGTTCTGGAGATGATTACAGCTCAACAGATGTTTGTGCCAATACGTATATGTCAGGAAGAGATTTCATATTCGAATATAATTCACCAGGGAACGAAGTGTTGGGTATGCAGTTGGATAATTTAAATGATGATTTTCATGGGCTTTTTGTTTTGGATGGATGTCCAGATGATATTTCTTCAACCTGTTTGTATACAGGTATAAGTGGTAGTCCTGATTCGGTCTTTATTGAGACAGTCCATTTAATAGATCCAGGTCAATATTATTTTGTAGTATCCTCGCGCGGAGGCTTCACTATTAATTACGATTTTGAATTATCAATTACAAAACCCATAGGCAATATTTGTGAAAATGCTCGACCAATCTCTACTTTACCCTTTAGTTTTACTGGAACGACAAGAGGGACAGGAAATGATTATGGATCTAATGATGCATGTAGCAATATCTTCTTGACTGGAAGAGATCACGTGTTTGAATATACACCTTTAGGGGATGAATATTTGGATTTCACTTTAACCAATATTGGTGATGATTTTCATGGACTATTTATAGTGGAGGGTTGTCCTAATGATCCCTTAGCTACCTGCTATGCTTTTGACACAGAAGCAAATGGCTTTGTTCCAATAACGTTAAGCACATTTGCTTGTCTAACTGCTGGTGTGACTTATTACATCGTGGTATCCAGTCGCGGTTCATTCACACAATTGTATGATTTCACCTTAGATATCGAACAAAATTTACAAGTTGCTATAAACGCTACTGAAACATCAGGGCTAACTAATGACAATACTCTCTGTGAAAATGAAGCAGGCTCCGCCATTGTTAATCTTGTAACAAACGTTACAGGTGGCAATGGTGGTGACTACTCATTTATGTGGGACAATTCAGCCGCATCTTCAACATCGGATATTACTGAAACGCCATTAGTGACCTCCACCTACACAGTCACTGCAACTGATAATGGCGGTTGTTCGGTTGTTGAATCTGTTCAAATAGTAGTTGATCCTGAGCTCGTCAGTAGTATAACATCTATGGAGAATTCTGGGATTATGGATGACAATATTATTTGTGCAGATCAAGCTGGCTCATCGCTTTATACACTCGATGCCTCTATGAGTATGGGTGGAGTTGGCTCATACACGTATGCTTGGAATAATGGCGAAAATACAGCTAGCATCAATGAAAGTCCGGCAGTAACAACTGCGTATTCTGTAACAGTAACAGATGGACATCAATGCACAGAGTCTTCAAATCAACAGGTGTTTATCAATCCAACTTTATCTGTAACTATCTCTGCGACAGAAAATTCAGGAGCTCAGAATGATCTTGTGATTTGCGAATCAGATGCAGACTCGTCAACTGCAACACTACAGGCTAATCCTTCAGGAGGGACGAGCGGTTATACATATAGTTGGGATACATTTAACCCACCTAATCCGTCGTTTACTTTTACACCAAGTGCTACGGCAACATACACTGTTACCATAACGGATTCAAATGGATGTGAAGCTGTTGACGATGAGACTATAGAAGTTGTCTCTGCCAGTTGCGTTTGGACTGGACCGACAATTGGCAATTGGTATGATAACTCTAACTTTTGGAGTTTGGGTAGATTTCCAACTGTGTGCGATCACGTTGTTATTCCAGCTAATAAGATTGTTACATTGCGTAATGGTTTCCAGGGCTGGGGCAATACATTGGATGTCCAAGGTCAATTAGAAACACAACTAGGTGCGGAATTAGATATTGTAACAGAGCACTAAGATTTATCCTTATTCTGTTTTCGCCAGTTTGTTAAAATACGACTGTCTATCCGATTAACGGTATTGTATTTAGCGTCTGACATTAATTCAACTTTCTTCATCCTCTGCTTTCGTATAAAATTTATGCTCTGCATCAGCACCCGACAATAAATAGATAAATAAGTCTAATACTTCTTGCTCATTCAAACGATCTAACAATTTTGCAGGCATTGGTGATATCGCCGAAGAAGACATCTTTTCTATGTCCTCTTTATTCAATGTTGTTGTCGAAGTAATGTCATAAGGATTTTGATAGATGTCATAACTGTCATCGGTTGATTTTACAATTCTACCAGAGTAGCTAGAACCATCTTTAAGATCAAATTTTGTAAAGGCATATTGATCTGAAATTTCCTCACTTGGATTGAGAAGGGCATCAGCAATTTCACCTTTTTCAAATCTTGTATGAATGTTTGTCAGGTCTGGTCCACTAGCGCCACCATCACCTTTCATTTGATGACAACTTTTGCATAGAGCGGCTTCATATGCTCTCACACCATCTTCGTAAGTACCTGAATATTCTGTCAGTTTTTCTTCTCCCCACAAGACAATGTCACCAAGATCGTAAAGGTCGTATTCATCACCAGGACCATGAGGTTGTGGCAAAGCAGCCATCGCAGCAATCGGAGAATAGAAACCCGATTTTTGCCTAAAATAGTCTTGCTCTTCTTCTGGTACATGCTTCAATGCATTCACCCGAATATTATCAAGAAAAGATTTGTAACTCATCCCGCCCTTTTTTGCTAACGCTTGTTCAAACCAATTAAAATAGGTTTCTCTGGTCTCTCTTGTCCAACCGTTTGCCACATGCGATAGCGTTGTTGCATATTGTATGGACTCTGTTGGCGGCATGTTATCCAACATTTCCAAAATTCTTGGACCGTATTGTTCACTCCTTTCCAAGACAGTCTCACTTAATACTTCTCGTTTAGCATCAATTATTTTTGAGCTCGATTTATCTAATAAACGAACAGTCTCCACCACAGCTGGCGCATAATCACAAGACAAAAGAAGCTGGCTCACCTCCCTATTATAGTCTGTATCGTTGAATGGAAAAATAGAACCAAAGTACTCAGTTATTGACTTGCAGATTGACTCTTGATTATTTTCTAATCTGATTTTAGATAAAGCAAACGTTCTAATTAGTGATAACCGATCTTGTCTATTAAGTTTTGCCCAATTAATCGTTTTGAGCTTATTGAAGGCAATTTGCGAATACTCTCCATTTCTTGCCAATGCCAGGGCCGCTTGAATGATTATTTTTGGATTCGTTTCTCTGCTTAATCGTGATATCCAGCTTGACACAACTTGATGCTCCAATGCGATTCTAGCCGCATATTGAATATGCCTGTCTTCATGCTTTAGTGAAGTCCAAATATCATTAAGTCCATTTTTGTTTTTTGAAGTATGGTAGTCTTCCAATTGGTGTCTGTGTTGACGCAGCTTAATTGATTCCTCTGTATTCACATATTCGTTGGTTGTCCCTTCTTGTCCAACATAGCGAAGCCGATACAATCTAGAGTCCAATCTTCGACCTCCAGTGGTGAAGTATAAATGACCGTCATCACCAGCAATTGCATTTGAAATTGGCAAGGGTATTCCTGATAAAAATTCTTCTTTGCTACCAGTATAGGAGCTTCCAGTTTCTTTGAGATCAACATAATAAATTGTCCCAAAACTCCAGTCGCAAGCAAAAAGTCCATGTTTATATTTAGATGGGAAGTTTAATTTTCTACCCATAACAACAGACGTCGGAGATCCTTGTGACATATCTTGAACCGAAGGTAAATTGTCTGGATAATAAGTAGGCCATTTGCCAGAGCCAGAACGCCAGCCAAATTCAGCACCACTGACAACATGTAGGATTCTTGTTGGACGATACCAAGGCATACCAAAGTCCCATTCCATATCGGCATCATATGCAAACAATTCTCCATCATCATTAAATCCAAAACCAAATGGATTTCGGAATCCAGCAGCAATCAATTCCCATTGCTGACCATCTGGATCTGTTTTTGCAATCCATCCACCAGGTGCCTTTATCTCGACAGCATGTCCGCGAGCATCCAGATAGGGAGCAAACAGATTGTCTTCTCCCCATGTTCTGGGTAAGCGAGAATCAAAGTGATCAGGAACAGAATTAAAATTACCAGCAATCAAATAAATGGATTTTCCGTCTGGCCCAACTCTTAATGTATGTGGTCCATGTTCACCTGAACCATCCAATTTGAGCAAGGTGTCGGCCGAACTAAATTGCTTGTTTTCGTAATTGTTAAGCCTGTATACGCCACTTATAGGGACGTCAGGGTTGCCTTCTTCGCCATTGACGATGACAGTGTAAAGAGCATCATAAGCCCACAATAATCCATGCGCATAACCAATGTCTGAATCTATGCTGTCGACCTGCAAAGAATCAAGCTGTTCTCCTTGAGAAGGAATAGTGAAATTATAAATGTTCCCATATTGATCACAGCTAAACATAACGTCATCTGGGCCTTGCGCAAGAGATACCCATGAACCTTGACTCTTTGGGATTTCGTACAACAATTCTAATTCAAAGCCTGACGGAACATCTACAACGGGTTCCTTCGATTCCTCCTCTTGTTGACAATTTATAAATAGGATGGTTATGAAAATTAGGGAAATCCAACGATGCATAATAAAGGGTTTTACTTAAGATACTAATTGTAGTTAAGAATCTATAATATGGATCGTCTTAGAATTTTATTTGTAAATGAATTTGAGCAATTGCCAGATGCTAATCAAGACTTATTAGAATCTTATGTACCATTATCTAATTGGCATTTTCGTCACGTCTCCGTTAAAATAATATTTCACTTCTCTAAGAAATCTCTCCACAAGGTGTATTACATTCTTTCTGTATATTGTTAAGTATAATCAAACATATTTCAAATGGCTGACAGTGTGATATACCCTGGACTTACAAATAAGCAAAGAGCGACGATGAGTTTTCACTCGTTTGTTGTTATTCTGATTGGAAGTACTGCTGGATTTGCCTGGTTGATTGCTTTGGGAGGGTATTTACATTTGTGGCCTCTGCCTCCAATTGAAATATCAGTACCTGACCAAAAAGAACTTTGGCGTAACGCTCATGTTGGTCCAATTGTCCACGGCATGCTTGTGGTATTGGTCGCGGAGATAAGTCCACTGTTGACATTAACTAAAAAGGAAGCGCGAATATTGGTGATCGCTGGACTTGTCGAAGTGTGGGGGAATGCTCTGGGATTCTCTACAGCTCCGTATACGACCAATCGAGGTCTTACGCCTGATGGTTCTTTTATCAATTATTTTGCTTACTTCACATTTTATCCTGCAGTTGTGGCTGCATTAATTGTTGTGATATTGGGTGTTGTCGGGAGTTATAGAACTATGAAAAATCCAAGTTAGTATGGAAGGATTTAAAAATTATTTTTGAAATTCTCTGATCGTTTTTAAATAAAATTGATAGTGTCGAAAAAATCAATGCAGGAAACAGATTATTTAATCATAGGCGCAGGAGCAATGGGCTTGGCATTTGCTGACGAAATTTTTGAGAAAACAAAAATGTCCATTACCCTTGTGGATCGAAGAGAAAAAGCTGGAGGCCACTGGGTTAATGCCTATCCTTTTGTACGGCTGCATCAACCAGCTGCTTTTTATGGTGTCAATTCGCTTGTGTTAGGTAATGGCTCTACAGACTTATCATCCAAATCCGAAATATTGGTTTACTATGAGAAAGTAATATCAAAATTTAGGAATAGTGGTCGTGTTCAATTTTTATCTCAGCACAATTATTTGGGCGATGGAAGATTGGTTGATTTACTTGATCCAGATCGCATAACTACATTTACGGTACATAAAAGAATTGTTGATGCTTCTTATATGAATGTCAAAGTACCGTCTACACATAAACCTAAATATGAAGTAGGAGAAGACGTTACATTGATTCCTATCAATGAATTAGTTGATCATTATAGCAAATGGGAAAATCATTATGTGATTGGAAATGGAAAAACAGGTATGGATGCTGTTTTATATTTGCTTGACAAAGGAGTCAAAGAAAATAAGATTCATTGGATTTGTCCTAATCAAGCCTGGCTCTTTAGCCGCCAAGATTTACAAGTGGGGAAAGTGGCAAATATTGTCCTTAAACAGGTAGACATACTCAGGACGGCTGCTAATGTGGACGATTTCTTTTTAGCTATTGAGGACCATGCAGGGATTATTAGACTAGATAAAAATAGGCTGCCAAAAAAATGGCGTTGCGGTACCGTCAGTCCAGACGAATTGGAAAATTTAAAAAGGATAAAAAATATCATTAGCAAAGGTAGGGTAGTGAAAATTACGAGGAATACCATAAAGTTGGAGCAAGGAATTATTCCAATCAATGCAAATTCACTATTTATCGATTGTTCAGCCAATGCCTTGTCAAGAGAAAAGAAAGTTCCCATTTTTTCTGAGGGTAAACTAACACTGCAGTCTGTTTTGTTTTGTCAACAAGTTTTTAGTGCTGCAACAATTGCGCGAATGGAGTTAAAGAACATTAGCGACAAGAAAAGAAATCAACTTGTCCCAATACCACACCCTGAATTTAAAGAAGATTGGCCTTCTACATTGGCACTAAGTGTCGAAAATCTAATCTTTTTGCATCGACAGTTTCCCTTATGGATGTTTCGTTCTCGACTAAATTTTATGAGTCATGAATCGCTATGGAATTATATGTATTATTCCATTAAAGCTATGCGGTTGTCTAATGCGGCAAGTAAACGTGCGAGAGAATTGGACAAACAGTTAGTTACCTAGATAGGTGAGCCTCTATCGAAACAGTAATTTTTTATAAAGTAACAATTAGTCATTTTCTTTACCTTAATGCAAGTACAAACAGGATTTATTTTTCTTTTGGTCTGTTGTCTTTTGATATCGTTTCAACAGTAGAAATGCAATGCTATCAATTAGCAGTACGTATTTGTTAATTAAATGCTTCATTCACTCTATAGATGCATTGGCTTCTAAATAGTGACATCTTATTTGATTTTAAGCCACTCTAAGTTGTTAGTAATACTGGAATTAGTCGATAAGGCCAGAATCGGCTGAAACTCTATACCCGATCAAATTTCATCATTCATAATCAAGTCACGAATAACAATCCTTTTTAAACGAACAGCCAAGGCCAAAATCTCTTTTTTATGTTTTTGATCGACGGCATGTTCATAATCAAGTTGTAACTCTACGATGATTGCATTCAGCAATCGCATGTATTGTTTGTTGGAATAGTTCATACTTAGAAGATGCGGAATGTGTAAAGTAATGACTGTTTTGAAATGACAATTTGTTGTTTTTTAGCTGTTGCTTAGTAATAGACTTAAAGGGTCCAAGTTAAACCATGGAGATTGGTCCATGTTAATACTAACAACAAGTTTATTCGTCTACTAATTGGAAATTTTTCATCTATTAGTGAAAAATTAGTTATTTATGTTCAGAAGACGAATACTTAAAATTCAACGGCATTAGGATTTAGGTTCACAGTCTTTCCATATTAGTAAAATAAAGCTTAAGCCAAGTTCCTGAATAAGGTTTTTTCATTCGATTTAGTTAGCATACTTAGTGTCAGCATTGACTTGTATTTTTATCTGAAGTTTTAAATAACAAAACCATATGAATAGTGCCAAGGTCATTACAGGCCATAAAAAGCAGAAGAGTAATGCGTTTATTTCATAGTAACTGATCCCTGTCAAGTTTGCTACATTGATCACAAAGTCTGTACAATAACCATAAATCCACAAGCCAATCTCCTTGGTTGTATTCAATACATCATCCATGTCTTAATTCTTTTAATTTTGTTCTCATATCCAGACATCGGATTAGTGTATACCACATAATCAATGGCCACCCGATGACGAGAAATATAACATTGGCAAGACCATAATTACCAGTTGATTTTAGAGCATTGATAATTCCAAAATAAATAGGATCAATGTAGGTTTTGATGGGTCTCGCATATCTGATATGATGCGCCTCACAGAAAGCAGAACTGTTGTGACATGCCCAGCTGCAAGTGTTGGTAGACCACATTTCTGGATTTATAAATGCCACACCCATTTTTGTATAGGGAACATCTTTTATAGTTGTGCGACTATATTCATTGGTGATTATGAGTAAAATGAACGGGACTAATACTATAGTTGTATTTCTGAAATTCCTCAATTCTTAATGATATAAATAATTATATAGTACATAAAACGGTCATTATCGTTCTCATATTCCTTTTTATGAATTTTTTACAGTCCCAGATGTCTTATTTATCATCAATTGGTTTGAAGTAAGGAAGGAGCAATGTTCAATGACCTCGGTACACAGGTGTATAATTTTAATCTCTTAAGTCAGCCTTTTGTCATTTTTATTCTTATATAATTCAACACCATGCTGGTAGTCCTCCAGGTTGTCAAGATCTACTTTATTTTCTAATTGTATCAAAAATAGCAAACCCAAAAAAGTACGCTGCTGGTATTAAAGCTGCCGCAACATACAATCGATTGCTAACTGGATAATTCAATAAGATGGTCAATGCACCGATTAAACCAACAACGGCAAATACCAAATGAGACCAGAAGTAACGTTTAGCACGACTCGGGTAAGCAAATTTTAACGGTACAAAGTGTAAGATTCCAAAAAAGATAACAGAGACAAAATTGAGTACTTGATGATTCTCAAAAACAAAAAATTGAAAGAACACCACAAAATTCCACAGTACGGGGAAACCAATAAAATACTGATCGTCTTCGACCATGCCTACTTTGCCATAGTAGAGTGCTGACGAGAGAAGCATGATGGCTAATGTCAGTAGCATGAGCTCAGCCTGAACCATTTCTGCTTTATAGAAGAAGATTGCAGGTATTAAGGCATATGCAGCAAAGTCAATGATGTAATCAATGTTTTTGCCGTCCATATGAGGAAGGACTTCTTTAACTTTAAACTTTCTAGCGAGTGTACCATCAACGCTATCAATGATGAAGCATGCAAATAACCATAAGAAACAGCTGCGCCAATTTTCTTGATCAACTGCTATAATGGCCATAAACGCAGCAAGTAATCCCAGTGAAGTGAAGACATGGACAGACCATGCAAGTATTTTGTCAGTTAATCTAATCAAGTGTCATTTAAGTGTTTACCTTTATGAAGGTACAAAAGGATATCATTCTCACTAATGAACTGGTTAGGAATAGCTTCAATTTTCTTTTTTTATATGCTCATATTCCTGGTCGGATATTGGGCATCCAAAAAATCGCAATCGACGGATAGTGAAGATTTTCTACTGGCTGGTCGTCGTTTACCACTGTGGATTGCCATGTTTACGATGGCGGCCACCTGGATCGGAGGAGGCTACATTAATGGGACTGCAGAAGCTGCGGCATCGAGTGGTCTTGTCTGGGTACAAGCGCCGTGGGGCTATGGCTTAAGTCTTATTATTGGCGGATTGTTCTTTGCCAGAAAAATGAGACGCTACCAATTTAGGACGATGCTTGACCCACTAAGTCAACGATTTGGAACAAAGGCAACTGGTCTCTTTTTCTTACCAGCGTTATTTGGAGAAATATTTTGGGTAGCCGCAATATTGACGGCTTTGGGGACTACTTTTTCTGTCATCATCGGATTGGACGTGCACACATCTATCATCATATCTGCTGTGATTGCCATTATCTATACGACTATCGGAGGTTTATGGTCTGTAGCCTATACGGATGTCTTGCAATTGGGATTATTGGTTCTTGGCTTGATATTGATCATTCCGTTTTTATTGGATAGTGTTGGTGGTTTAGATAATTTAGTCGAACAGTATAACGCCACATTTGGCAGTGCAGCTTCTGTTATACCCAACAAATCAGACATGGGCCATTATTTTTGGAATTGGATAGACTATGCTTTACTGTTGATTTTTGGTGGCATCCCTTGGCAAGTGTATTTTCAAAGAGTACTAGCGGCCAAAGATGAACATACGGCTATGTGGTTTTCAATTATAGCGGGCTTTATTTGTATCATCGTAGCTGTGCCAGCTGCCATGGTCGGAATGGTCGGTGCAGTTGTCGATTGGTCCTCTTTAGGTCTTGATGGGCCAGCCAATGCCGCGAGCACCTTACCGTATGTCTTCCAATATTTGACGCCTGAAATTGTTGGGATCATCGGCTTGGGCGCTATAGCTGCAGCAGTGATGTCTTCGATTGATTCGTCCATGTTGTCTGCCAGTACCCTTGGCGTATGGAATGTCTACAAACCACTAGTTAAACCAAAATTGGAAGGCAAGTCATTATTAAAATCCTTAAGACTTTCAATTGTGATTGTCGGAACAGCAGCAACATTATTATCACTCAAAGTCGACAGCGTCTACGCCCTCTGGTTTTTATGCAGCGACTTTGTGTACTGTCTGTTGTTTCCAGCATTAGTCTGCGCCTTATTCGATCCAAAGGCGAATACCCATGGTGCTGTTTCTGGTTTTATAGTTGCTGCGATACTGCGATTTGGTGGTGGGGATCCAACGCTTGGAATTCCAACTGTGATTCCATTTCCGATGATTGAGGATGGGGTAGTGTTGTTTCCATTTCGGACGCTTGCTATGGTCAGTGGGTTGGTGGTGAGTGTGGTGGTTTCCCGGCTGACCCAAACTATTTCACCTCCCAAAGAGTTGGTTGTTGTTGAATAATTTTTCAAATGTCTGATTCACGGATTTTTTCTTGTTGCTTACTGTTTGGAATTTACAGCTAGATACTTACCATCATTCAAAATTAAACACTAAAAATTCAACATTATCTAAAAAGGATTGGGTGGGAAATTTATCTTCTCTTTTATCAGCTTGAATTTAACCAGCTCATCTGAAATCGTGTTTAATATTTTATTACGTAAAGGTTTTCTCATAAAGATAAAAAGCAAAAGGCTAATGACTTTATTAATAAATTTTTGTTTGATGAGAGGAGGTTGGTGGTATCTTTTAAGTGTTTCTTTCTCAGAATTATCATCTTTTTTTGATGCTTCATTTCCTATTCTCTTAAACACCATATTAACTCTTGCTTGTACTAGATCTTTAAATTTTTCACTTATAATTTCTTCATGATCTACTTGTGGGAATTTTGGAAAATTAGCATCATGATACAAGTATGTTGAATCTTTAATGTCTTTATCACAGTTAAAATCTGGAATTATAGGGTAGTGAGTATTCTTATATTTATCGACATATTTAAATTTTTCTTTCATCTCGTCCGACCAATGGTCAATATCTTCCTCTGACTGAGTAAAATACTTTCTTAGAAAATTTTGGCAATTTTTTGCGCCCAAATAATAGTCGTGATGACGAAAACGTTCATCAAAGAAACCTGAAAAGCCACCTAATGCTCCACAGGCTAGTGGATTATCTACTTTTTCTATTTCATCTCCTTTTCTCTCATACCTTGTAGGCCAGATCATGTGCTTATTCGTTTCATCAGCGAATAGGTCGTCGACATCTTTTTCTTTAAATAATGTCTGATCTCTAAATGTCTGAAACAAGTGGGGTGTTGTTTTTAAGATGCTCTTTTCTTCTATATTATATGGTCCGTCTTTCAACTTGCTTGGGAAGGGGTCTATCATGATGATTTTACTATTTTCCTGCTCTTCTTCAGAAAAAAGTTCTTGTGCCTCTGCTAGTGGCTCATTGTTTACAACCCCACCATCAACAGCTAGGAATTCATAATACTTATTGCATCTATCTAAATTAATTTCAATTTTTGAACTAGATCCTAAGGTTTTTCTGATCTGTGCCTCTACATATTCTGTAGGGAAATCTTTAATGGGAACTGCTTCTAAACCTAAAGGAAATGCACCACTAGCTCTAGCACATGTAAATAACAAATCACGCTGGTTCGGTTTGAAAATATCTAAAGGAAAGGTATCTTTTCGAGCATTCTGTTTAGCCAGCTGAAAATGTCCCAAAATTTTATGGTAAGTCATCCGATGAGCTCCACTCTCTTTCTCATTTGATAATTTAAGATCAATGGGAACACCTCTAAGATTAGTGATGGATAACAATAATTCTAATGCTGAATTTATATACTTCGGCAACTCCCTGTCTTTATCAGACGGGTTACTTGGAACGTATCCATTAAGTGTTTCGATTATCTTATCAATAAAAGAAGAGTTTAACAGAGAATCGACATTTCCATCCTTGATATCAGACAAATCGAATAAACTATCGATTATGTTTTTATTTTCGTTCTCGTCCATGCAAAGCTTCACCCATGATTCATATTGCAAAGATTCCTTCACTGATTCATTCACCGAACTAAAATCAAGCTTCCTGTCTAAATAAAGATTTAGCAAAGCGATGACACCTGCAATGCTGCCAGCTGATGCGCCAGTCATGGCTTTAATGGTGACATTTGGTTCTGGTACGTCATCCGGATTCTTTTCATACTCGTCTTGCCATAGTCTAAGCGTATTGAAGAGGTAATCGAGTGCACCTCCAGTGTATGCGCCTGCGGAAACAGCACCAGCTAGGACTAGAGCTATGGTGTATTGTTTTTTTGGTTTGTTTGATGGCGTGGGTGTTTGAGGTGTATGTGGTTTACTTTCGTTAGGCATACAGTTATTGAGTTAGTGTTTGATTGCTATAGTTATAAGATACTATATCAGACTTGAATTCAGCAATTAATGTAAGATATAATGGATAGGAAACCTTATACTAAATAACTAAATATAAAAATTTAAATTTTCTTTACTTGTGCTGTTACAATACGTTACGCATAAACATAAGCTTACGAAAACCCTATTCAACAGTGAGTTCACGAACGCCCCAACAGTGAGTTTACGAACGCGCCAACAGTGAGTTTACGAACGCCCTAACAGTGAGTTCACGAACGCCCTAACAGTGAGTTCACGAACGCCCCAACGAGTGAGTTTACGAACGCCCCAACAAGTGAGTTTACGAACGCCCCAACGAGTGAGTTTACGAACGCCCCAACGAGTGAGTTTGCGAACGCCCCAAGTTTCTAATTTTGATCAAAATTCAAAGAATCAAATATGAATGAAAATCTCAAGGTATTATCCAATGGACTTCTTCTATTCGATGTTGGAATGAGGTAGGAGAAATTAATGTTAGCCACATTGTATTTCAATCCTAAACCTAGTGTCAGGTATTGTCGATCTCCTTTTAATTCGTTTTCAAAATAGTAACCAGCTCGCACAGCAAACTGATCGTTATAGGTGTATTCTGCACCAAATGAATAAGCAATCTCTTGCAATTCTTCTCTAAATCCACCAGGCGCATCTGTAAAAGATCCAAAGATGCCTGAGAATGTTGACAGCTCTCTATAATCTCCAACTCCCTCTTCACCAGTAACATCAAATTCAGGGTTCAATATCTGTACACCATTTTCATCTATGATTTCAAATGGTTGAGGCGTAGGGAGCAATAATTTATTTAAATCCAGAGCGAAGGTCAAGCTGTTGAATTCATCCAGATTCATCGTATACGCAGCACCTATGCCTAAATTTCCAGGAAGAAAGTCTCTTACTTCCGAACTGTTGGTGTAAGATACTTTAGATCCCAAATTGGTAATCGCACCTGCAATTGACAAGGAATTGTCGTTTGGGCCAATATCCTCACGTAGATAAGTTAATGAAATGTCAGCAGCAAAAGCATTCGCGGTTTCTATATCAATACCTCCTACTTGCTGTCCAGATGCAAGATTAGAGTAGATGTATTTTGCAGTTAATCCAGCTGATAGATTGTCACTTAATTTTCTAGCATAAGCTCCAGAAATTTCAAATTCTCTAGGTCTGCCCATACCCGTTGAGTTGCCATTTATATCTGTAAAATTTATATCACCTAGTGAAAAGAATTTCAATCCGTAACCTATTGCCTGTAGATCGTCTATCTTATTGTACCCTGATAGGTAGGATAAAAAGACATCAGTCAATCCCAACTCTCTCAACCATGGCGTATATGTGACAGACAGTCCAAAATCTTTCTCAGAGAAAGCTAATTTTGATGCATTAAAGTGTAATGCATTGGGGTCTGCAGATATTGCTATCCCAGCATCACCCATTGCACCCGATCTTGCATCTGGTACAATTCTTAGAAAAGGAACAGCTGTCAATAATGTGTTTGGAATACATTCATTGTTTATATCTACGACGCAACCGTCTACAGGACTGAATTGTCCATTTGCAATTGAACTGAGAAATAAAGAGAAAATGAAGATTAAAACAAAGACCTTACTTAGTTGCATAATCATGGGTTATTTTGGATTTGTCAATACAGTTGTTAAAAATGAGTTAATTTAATTTATGACAACTACTTTCTCAAACGACGACTTTTTAGAATTATTTAGTGAAGCCGAATTTATTTTTACTTGATATATGTAAATTCCTTCCGGAACTCTATTACCGGCTATATCTGTTCCATCCCATTCAAGTGAATTGCTGATCGAACTAGTAGCCAATTCTGTGTCTTTAATGGTGTTAATAAGCTGACCATCAAGATTATATATATCTATATTAAACTCTACTTGTTCATTATTGAAGCTGTGCTCAAATGAAAAAGTTGTTTTATCAGTCATTGGATTTGGAGATGCGGACAGATTGTCAATGTCGCCTTCTTCGGGGCTGATAACTGTAAAATCAATTGTTGTTTCTCCAGGGTTATTGGCCACATCAAAAGCCTTTACCGTCAAGCTATGTTCGCCTGGCTCTAAATCTGAAAGTGGAAAAGTCACGAGTCCTTGCTTTGAATTATCCACATCACTGGTGTAAAATTCGTTTAATATGATCGTATTTTGCGTATTCCCATCGATAACAGCAGTGATGTCATGACCTATAGATATTCCAGTAAAGTTTATGCCCTGATCATCTGCTAGTTTTATTAATAATGTCGGATTTGGGCTTGTCCGATCACCAGACTTAAAGTCAAAATCATTAAGAAATGCTTCCACTAGTGGTGGCTCATCTGACAATGATATCTGGTCACTGGTCCCAGCAATCACAAAGGAATCATAGAAGCCGCCTGCATCCATCGCCACACCATCTGTCGCATAAAAACTAAACTTTCCATGACCAGGAGTATAATTTATGTCAATTGGGATCGTGAAAGAAATATCAAATTCTCCATTTTCTACAGTCGCTGATCCTCTGTACAATCGACTCCTTTGCACCGAAAAATCACGCACCCGACTGGAAGGGTCATTTGCTAGCGTTGTCACACTGCTTTCCTTATCAAATAAGGTTGGAAAGACTATACCATTAAAATCTCTGACCACATCTCCATTTGCATCAACAATAACTCCTCTTGCAGAAATGTCTTGAAGCGCACTTAATGTATCTACAGTTTCTATTGCAGCTAAATCCTGACCATTAATGTGTGTCAATTCAATTGAATATTCTGGAATTGCCAGTTTCATACTAGGGTCACCGATCAACAAAAACTTTCGAGCGTTAATGTTAATGGTGTCTGCTGAATTGGAATTTTTTGCTCTGCGAATGATCTCACCAATTTCAAGATTAGCTCCATTAACTTTAGTGAACATAGTGTCAAATACCGAACGAGTTAATCTTTCATTCTGCGATGAATACACAGATCTCACTGTTGAAAATAAAGCAACTGCTCCACCAAATGGATTCAAGATGGCTTCTTCACCAGCTGTTACCAATGCAGGATCGTCAAATCCTGTGAATGAGCATGTAGCGGTTATCACTAGGGGAAGTTTGCTAGCATTTTTCCAATCTTTGATATCAGAAACTTTCAATACTCGTTCTTGTGACCAACCATTAGAACCACCATGACCCAAGTAATTGGTCACCAACAAGCCATTAAATATTTCATTTGTCAATCGTCGATTTGCCTCTGGATACCTGGCACCTCCTGGAGTTGATTCTTGCTGAAAAGCATCAAAATAGATTTTTTCTTGGTTGAATTCGGGATGAGAACGTTTCGTAGATTCTGCAATACCATCAGCTTGTCTAAGATGTATGTTGGAATCTTCATCATCTGCAACAAATCCAACACGCATTCTCCAGTCACCAAACCTGTCTTCGTGTGTATCGTAAGAAATGATTTTATCAATGACTTGATCTGCTTCTTGTGTTGTCTTTACAGGAATTCTGCCTACTGCTATATCTATAGCTCCTCTTAAATTGCCACCTTCATTGTCACTAAGCAAAGCAAAATAATCGTCCGTAGGAAACGCTGATAAAGGATTGAGAGATTCTTTGGTTTCATAAGCAGGCACAAAACTCTGAAAAGGCAAATCTTGGTCTAAACCCAAATAATCGTACGATCCATCTCCTAACAGTAATAAAAACCGAAAATTACTTGATCTGTCAAACAGCATTTTGGAGAAATTACGGATCGCCGTCGGGTCTTGCTTGCCCGCAGAGAATTCATGATAAATATCAAAAACATTTACTGCCACTACAGACAAGCCGTCGTTTTCTTCGCGGTGTGTAGCAAGTCTTTGTGCTGCATCTTTAAATTCTGGGTGGTATACAATTGCTAGATCAGCATCCTGTATGCCATGTATATTCTGATTTTCAATTTCGATCGCTTCACCTGGGACTTGAGCATCGGAATTTTTGAAGGCTATAAATTTTCTCAATGAAGAAGATTCAAACCCAAAAGATGCTCCTGCATTCGTTTGCTCAAACTCTATTTCAAGAGGTGCGAGAGGGTCACTAATATCCCAAATATGTTGAATCCCATTTCCACTAATTTGGAATCCATAAGTGAAGGTATTTAAGCTTGAAAAGTCAGCAAAAACTATTGGTTCGTCGGTATAATTTAATGCCTTTTTATATTGTACAGATGCATAATCCAGCCAACCTTCACTCAGATTTGATGTCCTTGGATAATTGAGCATGATTGACGGGTTTTCAGAATTGAAAAAAACTTCTTCTCTGATGTTGCCCGGTCTTGCATATGTTGCTTCTACATCTCCTGTTCTAGATCTGCCTATAGAAGCTGTAAATACGTCATCATCAATGGATAATTCCAAATCAGAAAAACCATCGCTTCTTCCGACAAAAACAACATCAATAATGGCTGGAGATTGCAAATCAATTCCGTCTAAATCAAGTTCATCGTCTAATCGTTCTGTCCGTTGGTTGGATAGTATTTTGCCAAACCATTGTTGCCCAGATCCTTGTGCACCACTAAAATCTCCCAATAAATTAAACCGATCTTCTTCACTAATAGAAAGGTGGTCATATGTTTCGCTAAATTGATCTACATCACTCACATTTGCTAGAGATTGTATGCGCAAACCTTGATCGTCATTTACTTTTAAATAGACAAAAGAAGATCTCGAATATATATTTAATTGAGAGCTGATTGTGTTGTCGCTATGGTAAGTTGTTTGATCAGGACCTTCTGCGTAAAACAGTAAGAAATCTTCCGGAGTAAATGTTCCATCGTTTGATGAGTTATATATGGCGATTTCAGGTAGATCATCAGGCCCAGTTTGTGCGATGGTTTCTGCCAAAGGACCTCCAGGGTGACCATAAATACTGATATTCTCTGCATTGATATTCGTTAATCCCAGCGTATTAGATAGGTACTCGAAGTCGAGCTTATATAAGCCATTTTCTGGAATTGGAATTTGATAAATCGTGCCTTCTGAGAGAACGGATTGGTCCGTAAATGTCGGATTGCTCCCAAATACTTCAAACAATTTATGCTTTGTGTATGCGGATTTAGTTTTATTTATCGTTTCTACTGACGAACGCTTATCTTCACTTATGTTAATGAAGGCTAACGAGCACATTGAAACTAGAAGAAAACAGATCCGATTCATATGAATTTACTTGGATTTTTGGTGTTTGTTACAATTTAACGCTAATTGAAATTTATCTATTACATTTCCATAAATACTGAATGCAAAATAGAATCTTGCAGACAATTCCTCATCGTTTAAACAGTGCATTATGCGCTTTGTTTATTCTTTTCTCGATGCATTCCTATGCCCAAGACCCTATTTTTAGTCAATTTTATAATGCTCCTCTTCAGATTAATCCAGCATTTGCGGGGATAAGTGAAGACCCGGTGGTTTCGATCAATTATAGAGATCAAGGCCCTGGTATAGTCGAACGATTTGGATTTCCAAATGGGGCATATACCACTTATGCCGCAGCTTGGGATCAGTTTTTCCCAGAATTGAATAGCGGATTTGGCATTTCGTTGATTGGAGATACAGCAGGAGAGGGCAGCGCTGGCGGGAGCTTATTGTCAACAGTAGGTGTCAGTGGTATTTATTCGTACAATTTGAGATTGGATGCAGGGACATTCATCAAATTTGGTTTGGAAGCAGGATTCGCTCAAACAAGAGTAAATTGGGGAGAACTGTGCTTTTTAGACCAGCTTCAGTCCAATCTTGGTTCGACATGTCAAGAGTTGATTGGTACATCTACTATCGAAGCAGTCCCAGAAAGTTTTTCTACGTCGTACATTGATGTTTCCATGGGTGTATTGTTTTATTCACAACGATACTACGGTGGTGTGAGTATGAAACATTTAAATACGCCTGATTACAGCTTTTTCTCTGATGACGCTAATCTGGCAGATGGATTACCTGTGAGATTTACAGTTCATGGTGGATATCAGTTGACGCTTGATCCTACATTAAAGCGAACATTTGGAGCATATGTGGCACCAAATTTTCTATACGTTAATCAAGGTGGCCTAAGTCAGCTAAATATAGGTACAATTGTGGGTTATCAGCACTTTTTTATCGGCGGATGGTTTAGACACGCTATAGGCAATGCAGATGCTTTTATCATTTCAGCTGGAACATCTGTAGGCAAAATAAAAGTTAGCTATAGCTTCGATGCGACGGTATCTAGTTTAGCAATTAATAATACGCGAGGAGCCCACGAAGTGGGGATTATTTATAATTTTGCGCCACCTGGCAAACAAAAAGTCGATATAAACGATTGCTTTTCGATTTTTAGGTAGGATTAGGTAATAAAAAGCAAATTTAGACGTCTTATACATCACATAAATATTTTAAGTTGAAAATGGCAAAGCAAATATCTTTCTTATTTCTAGCTGCAATAATGATTGCAACGACATCCTGTGGTAAACGTGGAGGTGGAAGTTCTGTCCAAGATGACTACACTGGTTGGAAGTATAATGACCAAGAATGGGGTGGTTTTGAGAAAAGAGATTACGAAGGTCAAATTGATGCACCTAATCTAGTCTTAATCGAAGGTGGTACCTTTACAATGGGCACCACAGAGCAAGATGTCCTTTACGAATGGAATAATATCCCAAGAAGAGTGACAGTATCTTCTTTTTATATGGATGAAACGGAAGTTTCGAATTCAGGTTGGAGATTATATACTGACTGGTTGAAGCGCACGTATATAAGTTATCCTCAAGTACACAAAGATGCA
Source organism: uncultured Saprospiraceae bacterium (assembly GCA_937997635.1). Taxonomy (GTDB): domain Bacteria; phylum Bacteroidota; class Bacteroidia; order Chitinophagales; family Saprospiraceae; genus CALFUK01. The sequence continues at coordinate 21,783 of CALLFA010000074.1, forward strand.
CTTCCTGATTCTTTGGTATGGAGAGAAGAGCTTGCATGGAATGAACCATTTGTGGAAACATACTTCAGACACCCAGCCTATGATGATTATCCAGTAGTCGGTGTTTCATGGGAACAAACACAAGAGTATTGTGTATGGAGAACTGATCGTGTGAATGAGTTTTTATTGATAGAAAGAGGAATATTGAATCCATCACCAGATGCTAAGGATAGTGATGTGTTTTCTACACAGTCGTATCTAGCTGGCCAATATCAGGGCAACGTGAGAAAAAATGTGAAGGACTATTCAACTGGTGGTGAACGAGCAGTCAAATTTACTGACGGTATATTAGTGCCATCTTATAGACTTCCTACTGAAGCAGAGTGGGAATATGCTGCACTAGGCCTGCAAGGTAATCGTGTGTCAGAAGATGATGAAAACATTGATGGCAGAAGAATTTATCCTTGGAATGGACAATCCGCGAGATACCAAAAGAGAGATAAAAGCCAAGGAGATTTTCTCGCTAACTTTAAAAGAGGTAGAGGAGATTACATGGGTACAGCAGGTAACCTGAATGATAATGCACATATCACAGCACCAGTGAGATCGAATTGGGCCAATGATTATGGTTTATTCAATATGGCAGGTAATGTGTCTGAGTGGGTCCAAGATGTGTACAGACCATTGACAAGTACAACTTTAAGAGATTCTGAAAATCATGATCTTAACTCATTCCGTGGTAATGTCTATCGCGAATTGTTGAAAGATGAAGATGGTAATTTGGTAGAGAAGGATTCACTTGGCCGATTAAAATACAGAGATCTCGAAGATGATGAAATCAAAGGAAGAGAAAATTACAGAAAAGCAAATGTCAAAGACTACAGAGATGGAGATGATGAAGAGATCGTGCAGTATGAGTATGGAGTGCATTCATTGATAAATGATAAGACAAGAGTGATCAAAGGTGGGTCATGGGCAGATAGATTGTATTGGTTGTCACCTGGTACAAGACGATACAAAGATCAAGATGTGGGAGATAAAACAATTGGTTTTAGATGCGCAATGACTCGAGTAGGCTCACCAGGAGGAAATAACTCTGAAGGAGGTCAGCAATTCTCTGGTCAACCTAAAAAGAAAAAAAGAAGATATAAGTAATCTAAAGAATAAATAAGTAAATAAAGCCTTCTCCCTTTCGAGAAGGCTTTTTTACTGCCTACTCGCCTGCTAATATTTTCGATTGGTGGAAAATCTCCAACAGATATACAAACACTTCATAGATGCCGGAAGTATCGTTGTCACCGATACACGGAAAATTGCAGAAAAAGGTGGATTATTCTTTGCTCTGAGTGGCCCAAATTTTAATGGGAACCAGTTTGCAATCAAAGCCCTAGAGGAAGGGTGCTTGTTTGCAATCATCGATGACAAGACATTTTACAATGATAGTGATGGTAGAATGATACTTGTGGAAGATTGCTTAACCTGTCTTCAAGATCTGGCCAATTTCCATAGAAAACAATTCAATATTCCAATAATAGCGATAACGGGTTCTAATGGTAAAACAACAACAAAAGAACTGATCAGGACTTGCCTTGAGACCAAATGGCAAACACATGCGACCAAAGGAAATCTAAATAACCACATTGGTGTGCCGCTTACATTACTTGGACTGTCCGATAAAGATGACATAGCTATTGTAGAAATGGGCACCAATAATCCTGGCGAAATTGCCACTCTGGCTAAAATAGGAGAACCTACTCATGCACTGGTTACCTCCATAGGAAAGGCGCATCTGGAAGGTCTTGGCTCACTGGAAGGAGTTGCGGTGGAAAAGCTCAACTTGTTCGATTTTGTGAGAGAGAATAAGGGGAGATTATTTTGTAATGTAGGGTCAGCTTTTATCAAGCAATACACACAAGATTTTCCTGAAATAGACAAAGTAGAATACAATGAGACTGCCTCTGAATTGTTGTCTGTTGAGTTAGAAAAGTCCTTTCCTCGCATTGAAGCAATCATTAATCATGATCTTAAAATCAGTTGTTCACTATTTGGGAAATACAACTTTTTAAATATCATAGCTGCACTTACTGTTGCCAGTTCATTCGGGCTTGATCTGACTAAATGTGTAGCTGCCATAAATGAATTAGAACTAGAGAATAATCGGACACAGACCATTAAAAAGGACAGTGGGTCGACCATTTATCTCGATGCCTATAATGCCAATCCAACAAGCATGTCAGCGGTAATAGAGGCCTTCTCAGAAAGTACTCATCCAGAGAAATGGCTGATTATAGGCGATATGTTTGAATTGGGAGAAAATGAAATCGAAGAACATCAGTCAATTGTCAATCTAATCAATAAGGACAAATGGGATAATGTCATACTAATTGGGACATTATTTGGTCAAACAAGTGTGGATAACAATACACATTATTTTGATCATACTGATGATGCTAAGGAGTGGTTAAGCCAACAAGCAGTATCCAATAAGGAGATTTTAATAAAGGCTTCACGAAGTATGAAGCTGGAACAATTACTAGAGGTGTTATAAGTTATATTCCCACTATCATATTATCTATACGGACAATCATTTGGTGATTGTTTATGTGTGTTGAAGCGAGACGCATTTTTTTTGCTGAGACGAGACGCATTTTTTTTTGCTGAGGCGAGACGCCTTCAGCGACGGGGGTGGTTTAGGAAAGTCTCTCCACAATTTTCATCATCCGTTCTGATAATAATCCATTTCTAACATCCTCAAAATCATTGGGACTACAAGCAACAAGTTGTTCCATTTCATCATTCGTATTGACCCACCATTTGTCAGTCATCGATTCATTATAAAAATATAGGGGGAGCTCAATGCCTTCTGGGTAAACGATGTATTGCTTCTTGTGAGAGATTGATGAATCTTGACTTCTAAAATTGGTACCTTCCATAAAATACCACATCAATAAAGCAATCAATTCATAATAACTGTTGTCCGCTGATTGCGCGTAATCAATAGAGGTGATTTCAAACGTCTTTAGTGTTTGTATGGAACCTATAAATTTCATAAGCTGACAAGCCTCTTCCAATGTCAAGCCACAGATGGACGCATGGTTTTGTTCTATTGGAAAATCACTTTTTCGTATAGCAGCAAGGTCAAAAACAACATGTTCGCTTTCGCGCAATACAACTTCACACAGATTGATGTCTCTCCTCACGTCTGATAAACGCAACAAATTAAACATGGCATCCATGCATTGATGAAATGTCTCTTCCCGACACAAATGTTTTTGTATGCCAATCAACGACAGCGCATCAAGGTCTTTGTTTGCTATGACTGAAGGATCTATATAATTGGTAATGACACTTAGTGGAGCATCACTACTTAATTGTTTAGGTGACATAGTTTTAGAACTCAATATCAGTGAACATCCCTCTTGATTAAATAGAGCATTTACTTCTGAAGGTTCATTTGTATAACCAGCTTTGCCTAATGAACAATTAAAATGTGAATATGACTTCATCAAATGTTGCCAAATCGCATATGCTTTTTGATTTGTTCCAAGGACGACCATACCTGATTCATCTGTTGGACAAGAACAGTTGTTTCGGGCTATTGTACCTTCATCGAACGACTTAACATCAAAATGGAATCGATTCATATTATGATTAATTATTATATAAAATTAACACAATATCAAGAGATTACGTAATTTATTATCCAAATTTTTCAATGGCAACTTAGTTCTAGCTTCTAGGTTTTAGCTTCTAGGTTCTAGGTTCTAGCTTTTAGCTTCTAGCTTCTAGGTTCTAGGTTCTAGCAACCTAGCCCCCTAGCTCCTAGAACCCAGCCCCTAATCCTATACCAATATCCTAATCGGATTCTCCAAGTAAGCTTTTAATGTTTTAAGAAACTGAGCTCCCGTTGCCCCATCAACAACTCTGTGATCACATGACAAAGTGACTTTCATCATATTGCCAACAACAATATCACCATCCTTAACGATAGGCTTTTTGACGATTGTTCCTACAGCCAAGATACAAGCATCTGGTGAATTGATAATTGCTGTGAATTCTTCAATACCAAACATGCCAAGATTAGAAATTGTAAAGGTGTTGCCCTGC
>CALLFA010000075.1 GCA_937997635.1 uncultured Saprospiraceae bacterium
AGTGTGCCGTAGGTACAACACGTGTTCTTACAACATACTCATGGACACACATTCCGTACCTAACGGCACGGCAATTATATTCAATTAATTATACTGTCCATATATCATCCCTTCGGGACAATTATCATTAAAGAGTAAGATCAAGTAAGATCTATGATTTTAGATTTTCTATTGTGGAAATAATTCTCTGATGGCTGCTTCGTTTGCCTCACAAATACCTCTCTCGGTAATCAAGCCAGTTACCAATCTTGAAGGAGTCACATCGAAAGCAAAATTTACTGCGGGACTATCTGCTGGTGTAAGTCTGACATTTTCAATTTTATCATTAAGTAGACCATTGATATTATGTACTTCTGAGCCATCACGTTTTTCTATAGGAATCTCCTTAATTCCATCGGTTATCGTCCAATCAAAACTGGAAGATGGAAGAGCGACATAAAAAGGAATGTTATTGTCTTTTGCTGCAAGCGCTTTTTGGTAGGTACCGATTTTATTTGCAACATCGCCAGTAAACGTTGTTCTGTCCGTACCAGTAATAACAATGTCAACCATATCTCGTTGCATCACATGACCTGCTGCATTATCTGGTATAATGGTATGCTTGACACCATGTTGCCCTAGTTCCCACGCTGTCAATCGAGCACCTTGATTCCTTGGGCGCGTTTCATCTACCCAAACATGAATATCTAATCCATTGTCGAACGCTGCATAAATGGGAGCCGTTGCCGAACCATGATCAACAAAAGCAAGCCAACCAGCATTGCAATGAGTCAACACATTCACTGGGCCATCCTTGGAATTTGCTATATCTGCTATTAGTCCTAAACCGTGTTGGCCCAAGTCGTGACAAGCCTGAGCATCTTCATCCGCTATTCTAATAGCAAGTGCTTTTGATTGTTCTATTTTTTCTGTTGCATCCAGTTCATCATTTTTGAGCAATTCAAGCTGTTGATTTATTGCCCATGATAAATTAACTGCAGTTGGCCTTGTATGTAATAATATTGTTGCACATCGATCAATCTCTGTATTATATTGACTGTGTCCATTTGCCGAAAGGCTGGCTAAATACATCCCGTAAGCAGCGGTAGCACCTATCAATCCAGCTCCACGTATGTGCATGTCTTTAATCGCTATGGCTACTTCCTCTACTGTTTTTAATTGCTCAATGTTAAACTGATGAGGTAGCCATCGCTGATCTATGATTTCTATAATAGAATGATCAGACTCTTTTAACCAAATTGTTCTATAATGCTGACCATTAACATTCATACATACAGTGGAATTAAGGCCAAAGTTTTTCAGGATAAGCACCGCTTTCAATGAGCTTATTGAGCCTTTCTACAACAAAAGGTTTGTCGTCTTGATACGTTACTCCAAACCAATCTGATTCGGATTCCAAGACTCTCAATTTCACAATTTCATTTTTTATCAGGGTGTCCAAAAGTGTGGGAATGTAGAATTCGCTTTTCAATTCCATACCAGATTCTTCCAGAAATGAAGAAAACTCTTTCTCAAAATGAGCAAAGTATGACGGTTTAAATCCAAACATATTCATAGACACCAAAGTCCTGGCATCCAATTCTTCCTTATCATCGCTGTCTTGGGGATATCTGATGACTCCATCTTCTTCCTTCAAGATTTTAGTACATTCTTCAATTGATTCGAGAAAACCATCAGCGTCCATGGAGCACACCCCTCTATTTACAGTGCCGTACTCACTCAATGTATTATCCAAAAAATACCCAACGATGCAATATTCGTCTTTTTGATCAGTAGTCTCATTGAAGAAATCCATTAGAGTTTGATAGGATTCTTTGCCATAATAATCATCGGCATTAATAACAGCGAAAGGACCTTCAACCTCTGACTTAGCTCTATCAACGGCATGGGCAGTACCCCATGGTTTTACCCTGTCTGGGTTTAAATCAACATTTGCGGGTATATCTGTCAATTCTTGGGTGACAAAAGCAATCTCAATTTGATCGTCAAATTTGCCAGAAAAGAACTCAGTAAATTCTTGTTTGAAGGACTCTCTGATGATGAATACGATCTTAGTAAAGCCAGCTTCAATGGCATCATAAATCGAATAATCGATGATTGCTTCTCCAGATGGACCGAAAGAATCCATTTGCTTCAAACCACCATATCTACTTCCCATTCCTGCGGCGAGAATCACTAATGTTGCTTTTGTCATTTTGAACATACGATTTGGCCGCAAATTAATATTTTTATACCGGCATTTTACTTATTTTTGCAAATCCAAAGTGCTTATTGAATGAACTTTTGGCTCATTTGAGCAAAATTGACATTGCGAAAATTGAAAAATCCCATGTGTTTTAGACCATTATTCACTGTACTTGTCCTCATTTTATTCGTTTCTTGTACAAAAGATCAGACCTCTGACACACTGGAATTGGACATACGATTGCGAAACTATCTAGCTGATGCTTCAGAAACTGGTGATGCCAATTACTATATATTACCATCACCTGACGATTTAGCAAACATCCCACAGGATCCTAAAAATCCATTGACAACAGAAAAAGTAGCATTAGGCAAATTATTATTTTTTGAAACAGGACTGGCTATGGACGCTGTGAAAGCATCTGGAATGGGTACGTACTCCTGTTCAAGTTGCCATTTACCTTCAGCTGGTTTTAGACCTGGTACTGCTCAGGGAATTGCTGATGGTGGAGTTGGATTTGGTTTTAATGGAGACGGTCGTGTAAGAAATACAGAATATAGAGAAGATGAAATTGACGTGCAAAGTGCTAGACCTCTTAGCTTGATCAATGTGGCTTATGTCACCAATACATCTTGGAACGGATCATTTGGATCCACTGGTGTCAATGTTGGTACTGAAGACGCTTGGCAAGGAAAATTAGAATTGAACAACCTTGGCATGCATGGTCTAGAAACTCAAAATATCGATGGTTTAGATGTTCATAGAATACGAATTACTAAAAATTCACTTGATCAATTTGGGTATACAGAATTATTTGACGCTGCTTTCCCTGATGTAGAAGAAGATAATCGCTACAATAAACTTCACGCATCTTTGGCACTATCCGCATATTTAAGAACTGTTCTTGCTGATGAAGCTCCATTTCAAAAATGGTTGAAAGGTGATGAACGTGCGATGTCTGTATCCGAAAAAGAAGGTGCTGCTTTATTTTTTGGTAAAGCCAGATGTTCTAATTGTCACTTTAGACCAAACTTAGGTTCTTTAGAATTCCATGCGCTTGGTGTAAAAGACATGTATCAATCCCCATCATTCGATGCAGCAGAATCAGATACTCGCAACTTGGGACGTGGTGGATTCACATTAAATGAAGAAGATAATTACAAATTTAAAGTGCCGCAATTGTACAATATGTCTGATGCTCCATTCTTCTTTCACGGATCCAGCAAGCGTACTCTGGAAGAAGTCATAGACTATAAAATCGAGGCAGTCTCCGAAAATCCAAATGTGCCAAATGACCGTTTGTCACCAGTGTTTGGCCCCATCAATTTAACTGACATGGAAAGAAGCAATCTTTTGTTGTTTTTGAAGACCTCATTGAGAGATCCTAATCTCGAAAGACATATGCCTACAGAAATACTTTCTGGCCAGTGTTTCCCTAACAACGATCCTCAATCGATCATGGATTTGGGCTGCGCTAATTAATTTTTAACCTGCCTCGACCAATTAAACACCCGCTTACCGACAGGCAGGTTAAACATTCCTACGCAGGTAAAATCAACCCATCCATTGTGACCTTGCAAGCTCGTTTAATAATCGATCCATCTACTACTGAATTAAATCCTTCGTTTAAAATTTGTGTCATATTATCTCTATCAAACAATAAAGCATTACCGATTACATCCACTTGTGATTGATTCATGTAATAAAAATTAATCTTTACTTCGTTTTGCAATTGGACTCTCAATTTTGCATTTTCAATATCATTCTGAATCACATCTGCACTAAAGACATCAATAACTCGAAACAATAAATCAAAAATGCCATTTACTTCTGTGTAATTTCTATTTAGAATTGAAGTCGTGTTGTGTAAAATAACATCTATTTCATCAGCAAGATTATTTTCTAGTACATACGAAATGGAAGCATAATCTTTTAATCCACCGTCAGTCCAAATTTGATTATTTTTTTCTAATAGAGACATAAACACGGGATTATTCGCAGAGGCCCAAATCCAATCTACATTGTCATTATACGTATTGTCTTTTAAAATTTTCACCTCTGTTTTAGCCGTTGTCAAACTGACTACAGTCGCTCCAAAGATTTTATCTGTATTCCTTAATTCATTAAATAAATCAACGGAAAAAAATCGTCTTATTAAATTTTTCAAGGGCAAGGATTCACCCAAGGTTTTCTGATTTGTAATCACTCTGAAGGCTGCAGGAATCACTTTTACGCCACCACGATTATTAAATGGGTTTACATTAAAAATATCTTGCTGTGTTACAGAAGTATATGCATCAACTAACTCATCAAACCTATCTGCCAATACCAGTGGCCCCATTAAAGAGCCTGTACTTGTACCTATGACGGTAGAATAAGATTTTTGTTCATGTTGCACAAGCCCTTTGGAGACACCAACACCCCAAGCTCCGCGAGCTCCTCCACCAGATATAATTAATGCTTTAGACATAGTTATAGATATTTACATTTGTTTTAACGAATATTTATTGTTCTATTTTTAATGAAGAGATTTGATCATTTTTACTCCCTAAATCTGGGACTTCTATCAATCTCCCAGTCCCTTGAAATACAGACTTACGCCCCTTATACGATTCATGTTCGTACAAGATCAATCTGTGTGTTGGGGGTAATAGAATTCTGAGTGACGATAATTTATCATTAAACTTTTTTCCTTGAGCGCGCAACTTTTTAAATGAAGGTATGGTCAAACGATCATCACCTTGGAGCGTAAAATACCTGCCTTTAAAATGTTTGTGTTGCCAACATTCTACAACAGCCGAATTAATGCTTGTAATCGAACGTGGTGGTTCGACAATCGACTGTTCAAATTCTGCTAAGCGAATGTACTTTCTCGTTTTCCAATGGTGTGCAGAATGCAAACTCAACCGTCCTTTAGCGTCAACATGAACTCCCGTCGCAGCTCCCATATTATAATAAGCCCCACCATCATCAAATTGTCTGGCATGAATTTGATTCATTGTTGCAACCTTGTACTTCTGATCAAGTCCCAATTGATAAACAAACATTTTATTTGTTCCATTAATGATGGGTGCTGTTCTTCGCGTATTTAAAAATCCTACGATATACGATTCTCCAACATCATCTATCATAAATTGGATTGACTGAAATCTAGGTTGGCGACCTGTGCGATCGGTCACTTGATCTATCGTAATTCGTTTGTATTTAAGAAAGCCATCTTGAAGCTGGGCTGTTTTAGACCTATACAAATCAAACCGTTTTGGCAAATCATCACTGTCACTCCAAACAGCACAATGAAAATGATTGTCTGGCATTCGCATTAGAGCTGATGCTCCAGCTTTTTGATTGGTTCGGAAAATCTCTGTCGGATATTTTATTGGCTGCGTTGGGTCTTTAATGTTGTAGAAGGCTATCCGAGAATTGTATTTATCCGTTGATTTATTTTTACCTTCTAAAGGTATGCTAAGGATATCGCCACAAATGCTTAGTCCACCAGCGTGCCAATAAGGATCATTTGATAGACAAAAGACATCGACTAATGTCCCATAATTCTCTTCTCCTTTTATCAGAATATTGGACCCGAATGTTCTCTTTTTATCTCCATTTAATTTAATAACGAAGAGATGAGCATGCGTTGACTTTTTCGAAGCACCAGTCAAGAGGACATACTTACTGTCTCTAGCTCTTTGTATCCCTTGAAAATGATTGTTGATTTTTATGTATTCCAATTCTGGAATCTGATTCTTGTGGTCTACTTCAATAAATTGGCCTTTGCTGTGTAACCTGTCTAGGGAAGGAATCAATTGTTTGACAGGTGCCAACTCAAATTGAGTGTTTGGTATTGGTGCTGTCCATTTAACTGGATCTTTTCCTTGCAGCTTTTGATCAGACATGGTGTGAATAGATATGTTTAAATATACGCTATTCTCTTTATTGATCTGATCTCAATAGAAAAGAAAATAATACGGTACTGATGATAACTGTACCAATGGATATCCAAAGGACATTCACAAAAGGAGCACTTCCCAGCATAGCCGCACCTAAAGCAGGTCCCGTTGCCCTTCCCATCATATTGACGACAGAGCCTACTGACACTACCCTGCCCAACTCATCAAATGACGATTGATTCTGCTGATGAAATGGTATTAAATAAGACCATGAAATTGAAATTAATGACAAGCCTAAAAAGAAAATCCAAGCTTTTTCTGAATAAAACAAACACACCATACTCATCATCATCAAAAACCCAAAAATCATAACTTGAGGAATCGCTTTGTATTGTTGACTTACTTTGATAACTAAAAAAGCGCCTAGGATCGAGAAAATCGAACTCAAAGAAAGCATCATTCCAATAGTGCTTGTAGACAAACCTGCTTCGATGCCTATTCGTTCTGAATACGTAAACATTAAGCCACCAGACAATTGCAACAAAAAATATGCAGTCATAGATAGGACAATCTTGTTATTGGCTAATACGGTGAAAATATGATCAAATGATCGCTGAGGTATTCTGTCCTCAAATCGAATCACAACTCCGCTTAGGCACAAACTAACGACATCGACCACTAACAAGACAGCAAAATTTACACGATAATCAAATGCCTCAATCAATGTGGGCAGGAAAAATAGTGTCACGAGACTAAGCAAGCCATAACATACAATGTACATGCCAAAGGCCTTCCGTGGATCAGATAACACTGAAAAAGAAGCTAATGCACTGGCATATAATACGCCTCCAGCAAAACCACTTAAAGATCGTACAACTAACAATAACGGTGCAGATAAAGTAAAAAAGCTGATTACATCGAAAATGATCAAGCCAATACAAGAATACTTAATCAATCTATGCAAACTCACCTTACCTATTCTGACTGTTGCTAATATTGCACCTGCTGCAAGACCATAAATATTTGCTGCAGATATATAACCAATCATCTCTCTACCCAACCCAAGCTCATCTACGACTGAGCCAACCAATATTGGTGTCACCATCGTAAAAAAAATACCCGTTGCACCCATAAAGCTAATTGCGAGTACAGCCAACGTAGAAATCGGCGTGATATGCTTTTCTGTCTGAGAGATAATTTTTGAAAATTAAAGTGAATTAATATCTTAACGCATTCTCATTTGCTGCGAATATGCCCTATTTTCACCAAACAAAACTGATAATAACATATGAATAAATACATTCTTGCAATAGATCAAGGTACGACCTCTTGTCGTGCAATCCTATTTGACCACGACGGCAGTATCTGCGGTGTTGCTCAACAAGAGTTTACTCAAATCTATCCGCAGCCTGCTTGGGTCGAACACAATGCTAATGAAATTTGGAACACCCAACTTTCTGTCACCAAACAGGTAATGGAAGACAAAGGAATAACCCACGAAAACATAGCAGCCATTGGGATTACCAATCAACGAGAAACGACAGTGGTGTGGGACAAGCGCACAGGTAAGCCAGTGGCTAATGCCATTGTCTGGCAAGACAGACGTACTGCCCCTTTCTGCGACGAATTAAAAGAAAGAGGACTGGAAGACTACATCAGATCGAATACAGGCCTTGTGATAGATGCCTATTTTTCTGGCACAAAAGTCAAGTGGATTTTGGATAATGTGGATGGAGCAAGACAGGCGGCAGAAGAAGGTCATTTATTATTTGGAACAATTGACTCTTGGCTGGTCTGGAAGTTGACAGAAGGAAAAGTACATATCACAGATTATACAAACGCTTCGAGGACCTTACTCTACAACATCAAAGACTTGACATGGGACGATAAAATGTGTGCAGAATTAACTGTCCCAAAATCCATGCTGCCTGAAGTCAAGCAATCAAGTGAAGTTTATGGGAATACAAGCCTATTCGGTGGCGACATCCCAATAGCAGGAATTGCTGGCGATCAACAAGCCGCCCTATTTGGTCAGGCTTGTCATCAACCTGGAATGGCAAAAAACACCTACGGAACAGGCTGTTTTATGTTGATGAACACAGGCGATAAAATGGTAGAATCCAAAAATGGACTACTTACAACTATAGCCTGGGGAGTTGATGGAAAAGTAAGCTACGCTTTAGAAGGCTCCATCTTCATTGCAGGAGCTGCTGTACAATGGTTGAGAGACAGTATGAAAATGATTGACGAATCACCCGACTCAGAATTCTTCGCAGAGAAAGTAGAAGACTCAGAAGGTGTTGTTGTTGTACCAGCATTTGCTGGACTCGGAGCTCCTTACTGGGATATGTATGCCCGTGGTGCTATTTTTGGCTTGACAAGAGGCAGTACAAAATCCCACATCATAAGAGCGACTCTGGAATCTCTGGCTTATCAAACAAGAGATGTACTTGATGCGATGAATTCTGATTCAGGCATTACACTCAAGACGTTAAAAGTCGATGGAGGTGCATGTGCCAATAATCTCTTAATGCAATTCCAATCAGACATTTTAGGTGTACCAGTAGAAAGACCTCAGGTCATCGAAACAACAGCATTGGGAGCGGCATACCTAGCTGGTCTTGCAGTCAATTTCTGGTCTAAAGAGGACATTTCAGCCAAATGGCAATTGGACAATCGATTCGAACCAGCGATGGATGAAGAGACACGTGCCAGTAAGTATAAAAGATGGAATGTCGCTGTGAAACGAACGATGGGCTGGGAACAAGACGTTACTTGATGAATTTCAATTTTGAAATTCAAGTTATGAATATCACACTTTATGTGATAAGTTAGGAATCCGCCTATTGGCGGAGGTTAGGAATCCCACAGTTCCTGTGGGAAGTTATGAATTATACTGCCTTTGG
>CALLFA010000076.1 GCA_937997635.1 uncultured Saprospiraceae bacterium
TCTTGCTCTAGGTGAGCCAGGACACGAAGGTAGCTTGGTTGGATTCTGGTTATTGGATGATGGTACTCTTCAGCCAATTGCTGATTCAAGAAGAGAACTTGACAACAGACCTTCTGCTGTACAATTCTCACCTGATGGTCAGTTTGTCGTTGCAGCTTCGATCAACTCTGGTGCTGCTGGTCTTGCTAATGGCAACCAAGATGAGATCGTCTCTTACGGAGTTAATGCTGATGGTACTTTAAGTGCTGATAACTTAGCAGGTGCTACGTCTACATTGAGAGGCAACCCTGATAATAGAAACTTACCGTCAGCTATTGGATTCCAAATCGTTGCGGACAATATCGTAGTTGTGACTGAAGCAAGAGAATTCCAAGCTAACGGTGCGCCACCAGCATTCCCTGCATTGCAGGATGGTTCAGTCTCTACATGGAGATTAGGTGCTGATGGTTCATTCACGCCAATCGCTTTAGACGTTGCTACAGGTGTCAACAACACTGGCCGTACTGCTTGTTGGTTAGATTTCTCTGATGACAATACCTTCTTTGTGTCTAATGCAATTGAAGCTGGTTTAGCATCATTTACTTTCAATGATGGTAATGTTGAACTTGTTAACCAAGTTGCTGCTCAAGGTACTGGTGCTACTGGTAACACAACAGACGGTGCTTCTGCTTTTGCTACAACTGAAGGATGGATTGATCTTTGGATCTCTGATGATGGTCAATACTTGTACCAATGCTATGGTCTTACTGGAGAAGTTGGTGTATTCGAAATAGATGGTACTGAATTGACATTAATCCAAGAAGTTGGTGGAGATCTTCCACAGAATAATGTTCAAGGAATTGTTGCTGTTGGTCCAATCACTGATATTGATGTAGTTGCTGCTCCTCCAGTAGGTGCTGTATACGCTATGTCAAATGGCGACGGTCAAATAGATGGTAATGTACAAGGACCAAACTCAGTTGTTGCATATGCTCAAGCTGCTGATGGCACATTGACATTCATTGGTGATTATCTAACCGGTGGTAACGGTGGTGATTATGACGGCGGTGAAGGATTAGATCCTCTTATCTCTGCATACGCGATCACTAAATCACTTGACAACAGATTTGTACTTGCTGTAAATGCTGGTAGCAATACAGTAACATCAATGAGAGTTGGTGAAGACTTCGGTCTTGAAGTTATGGATACAGAATCTACTGTTGATATAGGCCCTAACTCTATCGCTTATACGCCTTCTAATATTGATGGTGTGAATGGATTGATTTACGTAACGAATATTGCAAGAGAAGAAAATCTTGCTCTAGGTGAGCCAGGACACGAAGGTAGCTTGATTGGATTCTGGTTATTGGATGATGGTACTCTTCAGCCAATTGCTAATTCAAGAAGAGAACTTGACAACAGACCTTCTGCTGTACAATTCTCACCTGATGGTCAGTTTGTCGTTGCAGCTTCGATCAACTCTGGTGCTGCTGGTCTTGCTAATGGCAACCAAGATGAGATCGTCTCTTACGGCGTCAATGCTGATGGTACATTAAGTGCTGATAACTTAGCGGGTGCTACATCTACATTGAGAGGTAACCCTGATAATAGAAACTTACCTTCAGCTATTGGTTTCCAAATTGTTGGAGATGTTGTCGTTGTCACAGAAGCGAGAGAGTTCCAAGCTAATGGTGCGCCACCAGCATTCCCTGCATTGCAGGATGGTTCAGTCTCTACATGGAGATTAGGTGCTGATGGTTCATTCACGCCAATTGCTTTAGACGTTGCTACAGGTGTCAACAACACTGGTCGTACTGCTTGTTGGTTAGATTTCTCTGATGACAATACCTTCTTTGTATCTAATGCAATTGAAGCTGGTCTTGCCTCATTCACATTCAATGATGGTAATGTAGAGCTAGTTGACCAAGTTGCTGCTCAAGGTACTGGTGCTACTGGTAACACTACAGACGGTGCTTCTGCTTTTGCTACGACTGAAGGATGGATTGATCTTTGGATTTCTGATGATGGTCAGTACTTGTACCAATGCTATGGTCTTACTGGAGAAGTTGGTGTATTCGAAATAGATGGTACTGAATTGACATTAATCCAAGAAGTTGGTGGAGACCTTCCACAGAATAACGTTCAAGGAATTGTTGCTGTAGGTCCTATCACTGATGGTGAGCCTAGTTTTATAGCTAGAGTTGATGACAATCTCATTGCTCCAACTGCAAACTTGACTCAATCTATGATTTCAGACTTAGCTGTGTATCCTAATCCGGTATCTAGCAATAATACTGTTAATGTTGATTTCAACTTAGAAGCTAACGCTGAAGTTACGCTGACTGTTTTCTCAATCGACGGTAGCAGTACTAGTTTGATTCACATGAATGCTGAGCAAAGAGCTGCAGGAATTTACTCTGAAACATTAGACGTAAGTTCTTTAGCAAATGGATTTTACATCATGCAATTATCTACACCTGCAGGTGTGATGAATGAAAAATTAATCATTCAGAACTAAGAAATTGTAATTTGTAATTATAGTTTTTAAGTGAAGAGGAAGCCCCCAAGGCTTCCTCTTCCTATTTTAATGACATTTAGATGAGCAACTCTTTAAGTTAGATTTTCATAGGAATACATCTTCTCCAATTTTCTTTCTCTTATACCAAAAGGAGAATGGTTTTGCTGAAATTTTGTCTGTTGTCAAGACGAAAAACGCAGTGAATGCAGGTATTCACGAGAATTTTCAACGATGAGAACAGAAAAGAGATCAAGTAAGAAACGGTCAAACTATTTTCATTTTGGTATATCTTACAGCTTTTAAACGGTACTTTTAATGAAGTTGATTATTATAGTCGTTCTCATCATTGCTGGAATTGCAGCCTACTTTCTATATCCAAAATATAAGATGGTGCAATTCACCAGACACTTGTTTGATGAGGATCAGATTGTAAAAAATTTTAGAAGTTTTGATAAAGTATGGCATACAAAAAAGTTGACAGCATCTCCAAATCCTTATAAATATCCTCGCAAACAAGACATCAAATTACCAGAGGCCTTTATATTCGAAGGC
Source organism: uncultured Saprospiraceae bacterium (assembly GCA_937997635.1). Taxonomy (GTDB): domain Bacteria; phylum Bacteroidota; class Bacteroidia; order Chitinophagales; family Saprospiraceae; genus CALFUK01. Next base: position 3,050 of record CALLFA010000076.1, read on the forward strand.
AATTCTTATGTTACTGATCAATTCTTGAAAGATTCTTGGACGACAGGATTTCTGGTCATCCAAAACAACAGTATCGTATATGAAAAATATCACCTAGGCAATACTGAATCAACAAGGAATATCTCTTGGTCAGTAGCTAAATCATTCATATCTGCTTTATTTGGAATAGCGAGAGAAGAAGGATTCATACCAGATATAATGGCTACTGTGGATTCTTATCTACCCTCGCTCATAGGAAGTGCATATGAAGGTGTTCTCATTAAAGAGGTGTTACAGATGAGTACTGGTGTGAAGTTTACGGAGGATTATGGAGATCCGGATTCCGATATCAACAGATGGGGTCGAGATTTTGCCTTAGGGAATTCCCAAGATGCTTTTGCAGCAACTTTGGAGACCGACATTATACCTGGAACTGTCTATCACTATGTAAGCATTAACACCCATGTGTTGGGAATGATACTTACCAAAGCAACTGGCAGATCTATCACTAACTACATGCAAGAAAAATTATGGGATCCTTTGGGAATGGAGTATGATGCATATTGGTTGGTTGATAAATACAATATGGAAGTGGCACTTGGTGGTTTAAACACAACACTAAGAGATTATGCTAAAATAGGGTCGCTATACCTGCACAAAGGGAACTGGAATGGCAAGCAAATAGTCCCTGAAGAATGGGTGAACGCTTCCATCACACCTGATGCACCTCACCTACTAGAAGATGAATATTTTGGTTATGGGTTTCAATGGTGGGTCCCAAAAGGGAAAGACGGAGAATTCATGGCAATAGGCATCTACAACCAAAATATATATGTCAATCGAGTTACGAATACAGTAATTGTAAAATTGTCTGCAAACCCTAAATTCAATGATGAAGACTTTGTACCAAGTAAGTCAGAAGCTAATGTTGAATTGTATCGT
>CALLFA010000077.1 GCA_937997635.1 uncultured Saprospiraceae bacterium
CCGCCCCAACAAGGCGCTAGCCGCCCCAACAAGTGAGCTTGCGAACGCCCCAACAAGTGAGCTTGCGAACGCCCCAACAAGTGAGCTTGCGAACGCCCCAACAAGTGAGCTTTGCGAACGCCCCAACATTGAGCTTGCAAACGCCCCAACACTCCAGCCGACCCAAAAAAAAAACATACTTTTACACCCACATAAAAGCTAAACAAGTGACACAGCATTTAAGCGAGCAAGAAAACGTACGTAGAGACAACCTTCAAAAGATTCAGGAGCTAGGGATTGATCCGTATCCGAGTGATCTGTATCCAGTGACGCATCAATCCACTGCCATCAAAGAGAGCTTTACTGGTGAAGAGACCGAACAAGTAGATGTGGTCATTGCTGGTCGATTGATGATGAAGCGAATCATGGGTAAAGCCAGTTTTGCTGAAGTCCAGGATACCAGTGGTCGCATCCAGATTTATGTGAGTCGAGATGACATCTGTCCAGGAGAGGATAAGACGATGTACAATACCGTATTTAAGAAGCTACTGGATATTGGGGATTTTATTGGTGTGAAAGGGTATGTGTTTAAGACCAAAGTAGGGGAGACTAGTGTCAGAGTGACAGAACTCATCTTGCTGAGTAAATCATTAAAACCGTTGCCGATTGTCAAGACTGATGCAGAAGGGAATGTCTTTGATGAGGTGACCGATCCAGAATTCAGATACAGACAACGCTATGTTGATTTGGTGGTGAATCCTCAAGTAAGAGACACATTTCGCAAACGGACGAGCATATACAGATCTATGCGCGAATTCCTTGATGGGAAAGGCTATCTAGAAGTGGAGACACCGATCTTACAGCCGATTTATGGAGGAGCTGCTGCTAGGCCATTTAAGACGCATCACAACACATTGGATATGACGTTGTATTTGCGTATTGCAAATGAACTCTATCTCAAGAGGCTGATTGTAGGTGGGTTTGATGGCGTATACGAATTCTCCAAAGATTTCAGGAATGAAGGCATGAGCCGTTTCCACAATCCTGAGTTTACGCAAATAGAATTATACGTCGCATATAAGGACTACGAATGGATGATGAACCTCGTCGAGGAAATGGTCGAGAAAGTAGCCATGGATATGCACGGCACTACTGTTGTCAAAGTTGGTGATAACGACATCGACTTCAAGCGACCGTGGCAACGATACACCATGTTTGAAGCTATCGAACATTTCACGGGCATCGACATTTCCGAAATGGATGAAGAACAGCTGCGTGCAACTGCCAAAGAATTGCACGTGCCTCTCGACAACAGTATGGGCAAAGGCAAAATCATCGATGAGATTTTCGGCGAAAAATGTGAAGCGCAGCTAATCCAACCGACATACATCACGGACTATCCCGTAGAAATGTCTCCGTTGGCTAAAAAACACCGTTCCAAACCCGGCCTCGTCGAACGATTCGAAGCCATCTGTAATGGCAAAGAGATATGCAACGCCTTTTCCGAATTGAATGATCCCATCGACCAACGCGCCCGCTTCCAAGAACAATTGGAACTTGGCAAAAGAGGGGATGAAGAAGCCATGGTCCTAGATGAAGACTTCTTGCGGTCCCTAGAATACGGCATGCCACCAACAGCGGGGTTAGGCATAGGCATTGACCGTTTGGCTATGATTATGACAAATTCTGATTCGATACAAGATGTGTTGTTTTTCCCACAAATGAAACCGGAATAAATCCGCTTGACAGCGGAAGTGTTTAGTGTTGAATACGTCATTAGACGGAAGTTATGAATAAGTCTTACGACTGAAGTTATGAATCCGCCTTATGGAATCCGCTTGACAGCGGAAGTGTTAAGTGTTGAGTTATGAATAAGTCTGTCGACTTAAGTTATGAGTCCGCCTAATCGGCGGAAGTGTGGCTTCCTCGTTTTGAGACAATTTAGATTCCAATTAATATTGCCCGTTAATGAAGAGAATGTAAAACTTTGCGAAGCAATTCATAACCTTGCGAAGCAATTCATAACTTTTTGCCAACAGGCAAAATTCATAACCTTGCAAAGCAATTCATAACTTTTTGCCAACAGGGCAAAATTTATAACTTTACGCAGTAATTCATAACTTTTTGCCGACAGGCAAAATTTATAACCTTGCGAAGCAATTCATAACTTTTTGCCGACAGGCAAAATTTATAACCTTGCGAAGCAATTCATAACTTTTTGCCGGGAGGCAAAACTCATAACTTTACGCAGTAATTCATAACTTTTTGCCAACAGGCAAAATTCCTAACTTTACGCAGTAATTCATAACTTTTTGCCAACAGGCAAAATTTATAACTTTGCGAAGCATTTCATAACTTTTTGCCGAGAGGCAAAATTCATAGCTTTTTGAAGAAAGCAAAAGCTTTCTTCAAAACATATATGTTTAATTTCAATATATCACACAAATACACGACATTTGCACCACAATAATCCCCAGTAATCAAAGGTTAACTACCTGTAAATCATTCAAAAGCACCAACCAAATGACAGATTGTCGATATCTGAATATCGTCCATGATACATACTGCAAAAAATCACTCCGAAAAGTGTTCTGCAACACAAGTATCACTAGAGTTTTGCGTTATCTTCGTGCGCCCACCAATAACTAAACAATCCACTGTATTGACCAGAGAAGCTATGAGAAGAATATTACAAAGAATTGGGATTGTTTTTGTTGTACTGATGGGGAGTCTCGCTTCCTATGGGCAAATTACAATAAATTGGCAACTTGATGATATTTCCATGTTCGATTGTGACAATAATAGGTCTGTAACTCCCAATGGACCAGGAAATTCCAGAATTGATATTTTAGATTTAGAAGGAATGGGTTGTGAGTCGTGTGCGACAACTTTAACTGGTGCAGATTGTGACGGTTCAGCAACAGGAGGAATGTGTGGAGTTGGACCTGCAGTAGTTACTGGAATTTTAGATATAAATGAACTTCAACAGTTTTCATCATTTTCTGCAAACCTAAGTATTGATTTAACTGGTCCTGTTGACTGTCCATCTGGTGGATTATGCTCATCCGATGATTCAGCATTCATGAGTTTAATGGCAGTTGATATCATTACTGGTGAGGATAGACCTATTGGCAATGAAATAGGAGGATGTGGATCAGATGCCAGACAAAATTCAAGTGAACCATTTAGTCTAAATTGTAATGAAACAGTAGTTGTAGTTATACTAACGAAGTCAAATTCTGCTTCTGATGGTGAAGGATATGTATTTAGTGCCTCAATAACTGGTTCAGGACCTGCTCTTGATGCTGGCATCCCAGCTTTGGGCACAGAAACATTTGCTTTAAATCCACCAACACCATGTGCTGGAGACAACGTCACAATATCCCTTACGAATTGCACTACTTGTACGGTCTTTAATGCTACAGATGAATTTGGTTCTACTACAACGGGAATGTCAAATAGTGTAACTGTTCTTGTACCGTCTTCATTAACAACAATGGCGGATTTTACTCTAGAATATGGCAATTCTTCTTGTACACGTGAACTGCCATTTCCTATTGATCTATTTCCTGCTGTTGCTCCATCAATACAATTATTCGTAGATCCCATTTGTTTAGGCCAAGAAATTGATCTTGATGCTGCAATTACCACACTATCTACGGGTTTGGGTATTAACTTAATCGGTAACTGGACAGGAAGTAATATTGTATCAAACATTTTTAATGCGATGGCTGAAGGAACATTCCCTTTGAGATTTACTTCAACAAGTTGTCCTGGACTGGTTATTGACGAAACAATCCTTGTTGACGAAACAGCGGCCGGGGATTGTGCACCTGCTGTTCAGGCCATGCCTATGGATCCTAGGACTTCGTTGCCTCCACAAGATTTTTATTGTAGAGCAAGCACGGTTTTTTTAACAGCAACTCCTGACGATTGTGCTATGTGTATTTTTGAATGGATACGTCAATCTGATGGACAAGGTTTTAGAGCGCCAAATGTAGGAGACCCATTGACTGAAGTGCCACTTAGTGATACTGATATGGATGATATTTTCACCTTAGATTTTTCAGATGATGGTGGAACAAATTTTAATCCAGTGCCAGGTCAAGTGGTTTTGCCAAAACATAGACTTTTGTCAACTAGAGAAAATTTATGTTTTGGAGAATCATTGGATTTAAACCAATTTATACCAACGGGTGCTGAAGGAGGTACGTGGGCTCCTACTGTAGTGCAACTAAATATGGGAATTTTTAACAATAATGGATTCATAACCGCTGGTACAGTTTCTACCGTAGAGTATACACCACCAGGTTGTTCCAATTCCATCCCACTAGATATTGAAGTGAGAGCTATTGAAGACGTTCGTTTGCCCACTGGGGTTGGCTCAAGATGTGATGGAGATGACATTAATCTTGCCACTGAAACTCCATTTAGTATTGTGCCACCAGGAGGAGAATGGGAATTGAATGGAACGACTTTAACTAGTGACTTAATATCATTGTCTTCTTTAGATCCATCAATAAGTCCCCAAGTGTTAGAATATGTACCTACCGCTGGTGGGTGTTTTGAAAATAGTATTTTTCAATTCAATGTTGCATCGAGTATAGGAACCGTTCAAATATTCGGCGATACCATAAATGTAAATCCAGCCTTGTATTGCCCCGGTCAAGACGTTGTTCTTAATGTACCTAATTTGGATCAATGTACATCATGCACATTTTATTGGGAAGAATTAAGAAATAATGAGTGGAATGTGATCCCTGATAATATGAATACAGTAAGGGTTGTAGCTGGAAGCAACATAAGTCTTAATACTTATAGATTTACTTATACAGATGAATGTTTAGGTCGACCTTCTGAAGATACATTAACATGGATTCTAAGGCCTGCGACAAATGTAATACTAGAAGCCGTTGATAATATTCCTAATTATTGTGATTTTTTCAGACAAGATCCAGCAAGTACAAGTGTACAAGTATTTGGGAATGGGGAAATAAATGGTGTTCAAGGTACTTTCAGTGACCCATCTGGTAGAAATGCTGTAACTGCTAATGGAATGTTTAACCTCAGTCTGCTCGATGTAGGCGAAAATATGTTCGTATTTACTGATAACACATGTTCAGGATCTACTGATGTTACAGTTGAAATATTAGCCAATACACAAGATGGAATGGTTGATCCTCTTCCTTCGTTTTGTTCTGAAAATGTCTTGTTTGATTTGGAAAATACGCTGTTAAATATGCTTGCTCCTTCAGGTAATATCGTTATGGTCCCACCTGACCAAGGAGGTATTGATGTTATCTATAGCGGCAGTGTTATTCAGTCTGGTACGGAATTACTTGATTTAAACCAACCTCCAGGCATATATACGTTGGATTTTAGACAAGCGCTTGAAATTAATGAGCCCTGCGTAGTAGGCCAACTAGACATTGAAATACTCGATTTAATTGACGGGTTTAACAACGCCACCATCTGTGAGCAAGGGAATGCAATCAATATGAGGACTGAACTAGCTACTGGATTTGTTCCTGCCGTGGATGGTACATTTATGAGTACTGATGGCTCAGCGGATGCAGCAATTTCAGGAGATCTTTTTGATCCGACGATGGTGCCGCCCGGAGCCTATAGTATTGAGTATCTAGAGCCTGATGAATATGTAAACTGTAACCTCGGGTCAATAACATTTGACATTACAGTCGAGCCAGTAGTCGCAAATCCTATATTGCGACTGGGAATGTCTTATTGTGAAGCAAACAATACAATGTTTAACTTAAGTGCTTTGATCTCTCCTCTGGTAGGATTTACAGCTAACGGTTTGTTTGACATAGAAGATGATATGGGGAATTCAGTAGACCCAGGTGCTACGGACATCAGACCTGATGTATTGGGTCCGGGCGACTATGTTGTCAGATTTACGCCAGGAGATTTAAATTCAAATTGTCAGACTTACGATTATTCGTTTACGATTGACGCTGAAAGTGCGAATGTACTGATTGTCAGCGACACGACCATCTGCCAACTCAATTCTTTAGATTTAGATACATTGATTGCAGAGGGACCAAAGACGGGTACGTTTACTTCCGTAGGCATGACAATTGGAATCGATGCTGGGAACATCATTACCCTACCGACAAGCCCTGGGACATTTATGTTTGAATACAGTGTTGCTGGAGATGGATGTCAGATGGCTGGTCAGGCTACATTTTCAATTAATAATGTATTGCCAACTGTCATGGCTTTTGATGGAGGTACAATTTGTGCGGACACTCCACCTGATGATCTTAATGATATCTTCTTTAACGGAACAGGATTTACACAAGTCGATGGGGCCTATTTTTTAAATGATGGCATCAATTCTCCATTAGCCTTGACAGATGAAATGATTGATTATTCAACCTTAAATGGTGGGGTTGCTTATACCGTAGATTTTGATGTGGCTGAAGAAGCCGTTGATACAGGTGATGGATGTATTAATCTTAGATACACATTTGATATAGAAGAAAAAACCGCTTCTGCTGGAACTGCCATCAATGGCAGCAGTTGCCCTACGGTTGGTGTAGATTTAACAAGCTTTATCACACCAGACCCTGCAAGTGGCATTGGTACATTTAGACAAATTTCCGGTGATCCCATTATGCTGGATGCTGCTGCAACAGAGATGGCTGACTTTACAGATGCACTGCCGGGAGATTATGTTTTTGAACATATAGTTCAAGGAACAACTAATTGTCCAAGCCTTGGTGATACGACTGAATTTACGGTAACCATTGATGCTGGTGTGACTCTAGCTGACATGAGGCTGCCTGTTTGTGAAGATGCGACTACAGTAGATGTAACGCCAGTGTGTACGGATTGCAGTATTATCATTTCAGTTGATGGCATGGCAGTTACAGAGGCTGACTTGCAAACCATTAATCTAGGTCCTATTCTTCCTGGTACAAGCATTGATATACCTGTAGAGTACATTACAAATACAGCTGGTGGTGTTCAGTGTATAGAAACAGCCACAGTCACTGTTGATGTGATGATGGCTGGTGGCACAATTTCGGATATCGTGGATGCCGAATTATGCCCTGGCAATACCTCGTTTGATTTGACGACGCTGAGTTCAGTGACAGGTTTGGTGTGGTATACAAGTTTTGATCCTGCTAATCCTGCCGATAATCAAATAGCGACACCAGAAACAGCGGATTTAACTGGCTTGACTGAAGTGACTGCCGTGATATCTGACCCAAATTGCCCTGTCATGGCTACGGTCAACGTGATTGAGTTGAGTTGTCCAACACTCATGATTGATCCGATCGAAGAGTGTCGCGGAACAGTAATTGACTTAACGACATTAGACGGAGCTTCTGGAGTAATGTGGTTCGTTAATTTTATTGCAGAAGGAGATGCTGGGAATAGAACAATAGATGATCCTAGTGCATATACTGTAGAATCCAACACTGATATTTTTGCTGCCTTAGGTTCTGGTCCAACATTGGATGTACAAATGGTACCGGTCACTTCGTTAGACGCAGCAGTCATTGATTATGTACAGCCCGATGGAGAACCAGCATGTAGCTTTCCACTAGACAATACTTTTCTTTTTACGATAGATGTTGGCGACCCTGCAGCCTTTCCACTTGAACCTAATCCTATAATGGATATTGGTTCACAGTCAGGATCAGTGTGGACATTTGATGACGTTGATCTGTCTTTGGGAGCATTCACCCTCATATTTGAAAATGCCAGTGGTTGTCAAACTCCTTTTCTAGTTGATCCAAATGATTTTGGTTTAGATTGTACTCCAGCCGCATGTGTCTTAGCTACAGAATTGACCTTTGATTTAGTAGATGATTTTGTATGTTCTGCTAATGACTTTCCATTGGACATAACCATTACTGATGCAGATCCTAATGTCATGTATAATTGGCTTGATCGAGATGGTAATGTTGTCCTTATAGATGCGACAACATTCACACAAATAGACACAGGATTATTACAAATTCAAGTCGTTGATAGAATTGACCCTTCCTGCATGGGCATTGTTGATACCACAGGAATTTTATCTATTGGCGGGCTCAATCCGATCAGTAGTTTTGGAGGCAGTTGTGTCCAAGACAGTTTTCAACAACAGATCATCATACCAGAATATATAGGAACTAGCATAGTGCCAAGCATTACAATGGGAATAGGCCGTGTAGAGTTAATTGATCCTGATAATGGAATAGTAGATATCTCATTTGCAACTGCTGATAACATGAGTATTGAGATTGATTTTCCAGCACCGAATGCTGCTTGTAATTCAATCCCTCTGACGATCACTGCTCCAATGGAGTGTATGGCAGATCCAGGTTGTGTGATTCCAACAACTACCTTTACCACTGTTCCTACAGAAGCATGTACATTAGCAGATCTTCCTATGATTACCATAGACAATCCTGATCCACTATTTGACTATGTGTGGTTGGATGAGGATGGTGCCGAACTTGATAGAGGCGTCACAAATTTTATGCAAACAACGCCTGGCGAGATTACCGTGAGAGTAGAATTGATCACAGATCCTACAGGATGTACAGATGAAGTTGGAACAGTAGGTGTCACAGAGTTGGGGCAAATTGAAATGCCAATGTTGTTTGACGAAGGTTGTGATCCAGTAGCTCAAGATACATTTAGAGCATCGTTTATTGTTCCTGAATATGCTGGAACTGGATTAGAGCCTATGATTAGTTTCGGTAATCTTGATGTAGTGGATGCCAATACGGGAGAGTTTAGAGTGTCTTTTGCCACAGATGTTCAAACAACAAGTGATGTGACGTTAGAAGCATTGATCACAAGTTGTGACAATACCAATTTTACAATTGACGCAGGCATGCCTTGTATGTTAGATCCAGGTTGCGTGATTCCAACGACTACTTTTACCACTGTCCCTACAGAAGCATGTACACTAGCAGATCTTCCAATGATTACCATAGACAATCCTGACCCACTATTTGACTATGTGTGGTTGGATGAAGATGGTGTTGAACTTGATAGAGGCGTCACCAATTTTATGCAAACAGTGCCTGGCGCGATTACCGTGAGAGTAGAATTGTTGACAGATCCTACAGGATGTACAGATGAAGTTGGAACAGTAGGTGTCACAGAGTTGGGGCAAATTGAAATGCCAATGTTGTTTGACGACGGGTGTGATCCAGTAGCTCAAGATACATTTAGAGCATCGTTTATTGTTCCAGAATATGCTGGAACGACACAAGCACCGATCATTACATTTGGCACAGGACAGATAGGTAAGCTAGACATTGTCGATGCAGCCACAGGAGAATTTAGAGTGTCATTTGC
>CALLFA010000078.1 GCA_937997635.1 uncultured Saprospiraceae bacterium
TAAGGATTAAACAGAGGTTATAAGTGAAATGAAAGGCCTGAAAGTAAACCCAATCGTTCTGCCATAACAGCAAGCTGGGTAGCCTTTTTGCAATGCAATTTTTGTTTTAAGGAGTTGCGATGAGAAATGATGGTATGGGTAGACAGACAATATTGATCTGCTAATTCTCTAATTGAAAATCCCAAACCAATGCCACGAAGTACTTCGGTTTCTCGATCTGTGAGGTGAGGACTTTGTAAGTCCCGCCTACGCTTGTTTGAGTGGGAATAGGATACATTGGGGTAGCTGGTCGCAGCCCGTCCATCTGAGGAAGTTGTGTACATGGAAGGTTGTTTTAAAGGTTATTAATTATCATTAAGGCTTCACTTCACTTTAGAAGTATATCAATAACAACGGCATAAAATTGTCAATAAGAGGTCGAATATTTAATCCCTGAATTCAGCCATTTGACTCTAAAAACTGTTAAAAAAATAGTTGTTATGACTAGCAAATTGATCGATTCAACACATTGATAATCAATACATTATAAAATAAGATATGTATCTGAATGGAACATTCAGATAATGGTTTAGAGGAGAAAGTAATTGTGTAGAATTCTTTGATTTATCTACACGATGCTTGCATAGTTTCTCTATCAAGCAATCCCAATTTATATGCCCACACAGCTAACTCAGTCGTTCGCCTTACATGGAGTTTTCTACACAAATTTATGCGATGAGAGTCAATGGTATGGGGAGACAGATACAATTGTTTGGCAATGCTCGTCATCGATTGTCCTTTGGCCAACATGATGATGACTTCAATTTCTCGCTCGGTCAAGGTATCTAAGATCCGTTCTTCTTCTGATCCTACAGAATGCACCCTCGAATCGTGAGGAGATATGATGTAATGTATCATATCACTGTCTTTGAGCTGATCAGTAGACAATACGATTTCTTCCATCAAGTACAATTTATCGCGAACGAGAAGTGTATACGTTTTATAATCATTGTTCTTTTTTTCTTTTAATTTACCAAAAGGGAAACCTTTTAAATCGGCATGTTCAATTTTACTAAAAACAGAAATGAGGTTTTGTTTAACATCTTTGATTTCGAAGTCATCTCGCAACCAGCGTTTAGATTTACCTGAACTTTCAGTGCAATAATGGGAATACCTTGAATGGCTTATAGGGACATTTCCGATTACAGTGCTATTTACTTTCATAACAGGTTGTTAACTAATTACCGTCTTCAACAGAAAGCAAGTTGATGGTGCTTGCTTGCATCCTGTTGTAACTAAATATTCATTTTTTACTAAAACTTTTTATTGCGATTCTATTTATGATCTACAATAGTCAACAACATCAAAAAGTAAAGAACTATTACTTTTGATTTATTAACCATTCTAAATATCAGGATGTAAGCGTTCAGGAAGTTGCTTTTAATCCTTTCACATCAAATTTAACAATTTTGTCTTACATTTTAAAACACTATTTCTAGAGAGTTCAAGTATTAGTGTAAATTTCACGAAAAATGTTACCCATATTTTAAAACTATTATTAAATAAATCTATTTGAAAGAGGTTATGGGAAAGTTGATTCGAGTATTCGTCCTTAATTTTGTGGTGGTTTTCTTCAGTTGTAAATCAACACACCTATTTGTCTCTCCACAATATTCGCCGGAAGAATCAGTGGAATATACAAGCTTAACCAACTGGGCTGCACACCCTAAAAAGGAGGATGAAGCGGATAAGATTCCTGGAGAGTCAACCAAAGCAAATCAAGTTGATCCACAAGCAGATGTATTTTTTATTCACCCCACCACATTTACCAAAGTAGATGAAAAGCAAAGCTGGAATGCCAGTCTTGCGGACTTCAAACTCAACAAGCAAACTGACGAAACAACCATCAGATACCAAGCAAGTATATTTAATGCAGCGGGTAAAATCTATGCACCAAGATATCGTCAAGCGCAAATAAGGGCTTATTATAGTAATGACAAATTAAATACTGAAAAGGCCTTTGCACTTGCTTATTCCGATGTGGAAGCTGCGTTCTTACATTATATAAACCATTGGAATGATGGCCGTCCGTTTATTATTGCTTCTCACAGTCAGGGTACAACTCATGCAATACCACTCATTAAAAACCAAATAGAAGGAACTGCACTTGAGCAGAAGCTAATAGCAGCTTACATAGTCGGCATGCCCGTACGTAAGGACGAGTTTGATCATTTGCAGCCATGTGACCATGCTGAACAAACAAGCTGCTTTGTTTCTTGGCGTACATTCCGTTATGACCATACGCCTACACCTTTTGTCGGAAACCAGATCATTAATACCAATCCACTGACATGGAAACTAGATGGTGAATACGCTGATAAATCATTAAATAAGGGGACCATTTTACGTAAATTCAACAAAATATATGATCAACGGGTTGATGCCCAAGCTGTTAACGGTATGCTATGGGCGCACAGACCAAAATTTCCTTTCAGCTTTTTATTGAAAACAAATAACTATCATATTGCAGACTATAATTTCTATTATATGAATGTGAAAGAAAATGCTGTTGATCGCGTGAACGCCTATTTAGAAAGAAACCGTTAAAGGAGACTCATTCATGACTGGGTCACATTTACATGCTGAGACGCGACACTTGCGGCGATACATCCTCTGTGGACTAAGCAGTTATTGAATTCTAAAATAAGTAAGTGTCGCTAAGTACAACTTGTGGTTAACAGAAGGATTTAAATTGTATTTTTATTAGCGCAATCTTTTGGATTAATAAGTCTATGATATAAACTTCACAATTAACATATTAAATTAATTTATAATGTATAATTAATTATAAAATAGATGATTAAATTCATTTACAGAAAACGATTTATTTTTATTCTCAGCCAATTGTAATATTAAGTTTTTAAAATCATTACTTCCTTGCATATTTTAAAGCAAGAATATTTTAGAAATGTCATGTTAAAGTCAATGATCATTCTTTGAAAAACAAATAGCATTTCTATATTTGTGTCATCCCGAAGATCCTCTGATTTTATCAGTGGCTCTTAGAACATATCCTTTTTCTAAGCAAGGCAAGTCGAATCGCTAATTTTTTTAACCAACCGCTTATTTGATATGTGTAGGAGTCTTTCTGCTTTAGTAGCTTTGTGCTTGCTTTCTGTTATCTCGTTTTGTAGTTCTATTGTTCCATACAGTAATTTAGAACATTTGTCAACTTCCAGTGACATTATCGTTATTGCCAAAGCTTCTTCAGAACAAACAATAACCAAAAACGGCGTAATCTCATTCCATAGAAATTTTCAAATACAAGATTACATAAAAGGTTTTCCATCCAATGACATTACCATCGTGTCGGGAAGGAAAGTTGTGGGAGACTATACAAATTTAATCCACGGAGAATTTGATTTTCACACTGGTGATACTTATTTACTATTCTTACAAGAACAAGCTGATGGTAGCTACTACCCTATCTGTCTTTCTTATTATGTATTTCAAGAAATCCGTAAAAAAGGTCAATCTTTTTTAGTGCCTGCGTATGAAGAAAACTCGCTACAGATTTTACAGAAAAAGAAAGAACAAATTTTACAAGTATATAATAAAGATCTATTTGTAGAAGAATTAAAAGATTATGCTTCAAACCATTCAAGTATTGATTTTTCAAAAATAGTTGCTGATAAAGAAAATCAATCGTTAACACAGGCAATCAAAAAATCAACTCCTGCACATTGCACGTATCTCAGAACCAATAATGGCCTTAGATTTCAAGTTCGTGATTTAGATAGTAGTGAACTACCAGTGTACTACCAAAATGGACAAGATGAATGTTCAGCTGTCAATCGAGAAATGCAAGATGCAGTGCAACACATGAATGATAACTATGAAGGTATTTCCATTCAAATGGCAGGAAGGACTACAGGTTACAATCCTAATTGTGCTGGAGGGAATGCTTACAACATATCTTTTTTTGGTGGCAATTATGACGTTTTCATGGAACAGACATTTGGTACTTCAAGAGCCGTTCTTGTACAGTTTGGAGACCCATGTAATGAAATTCCAGCTCTAAACAATTGCTCAGGCACTGTTGCTTTTGGGGGATCTTGGGCAATTGGATCTCACAATGCTAACGGTGAATCATTCAATACCGCAGTCAATGGTTATGTGATTGTCAATGATGGAATGGGCAGATGTAATTGTGGAGATGTACCCGCTGGTTCACCAGTTTCTGAATTCTCAGCGATTATTGCTCACGAGTTAAGTCATACGGTTGGCCTTAATCACATTGCTAGTGCTACTGGTAGTGCCAATATGAACCCGATAAGCGGTTCCCAAATTACCAATTTAGACATACAGTGTATGGATGATCTGTATCCTCCAAATAATGCATCTCCACCAAATGGAGAACCTAATCCACCTGCAGATGAGCCTGAACCTCCTATCGGTGAACCCGATTTAGTATCCATCAATTGTGGTGTGATATCACAAAATGGGTCAACAATTTCTTACAGTGGACTAAGAGTCAGAAATAGTGGAACAGAGAATAGCCAAGCAACGCGAATCGCATATTATTTATCTACTGACAATACAATAACAAGCAATGATCGACTGGTGAGTACAGCTTCATTGCCAGCCCTTGCAATAGGTGCCAATACTGCCATAAATAACTCATTTTCTTTAGCAGGTATCCCTGACGGTAATTATACAGTAGGTGTCATCATCGACGACACCAATCGAATCAACGAATCAAACGAAAGTAACAACACATGCTTTATTCAGAATCCTAATGTTGTTATTTCAACAGCTCCAGAAGGCCAACCAGATTTATTGTTCAATCGATGTGGACGAGTAACTATCGAAAACAACACCATAGCAATAAATAATATACGGATTGAAAATGCCGGAACTGCAGCAGTGACTGGCAACATACGTGTGCAATATTATGCGTCATTGGATCAAGACATAACAACAAGTGATCAATTGCTTAGTACCCAAACGATCAACGGACTTGGTATTGGATCAGTGGAAACGATTGCCGCGACTTTGGACATTCCCGATTTACCTGATGGGAATTATGTTATAGGTATGCTCCTTGACGGGAATAATCAAGTTGATGAATCCAACGAGTCAAACAACACTTGTTTTGATAATAGCCCAAGGTTGATTATTGAGTCAGAGATTCCTTTGCCGGATCTTAACATCAGTTGTGGCACATTAAGTGTATCTGAAACAACAGCTAGGTTATCTAATGTTTCAATCCGCAATATCGGCTCAACGATTTCACCTGCAGGAATACAAGCAACAATTGGTCTATCCAAAGATGGAAGCTTGAGTAATATTCTGACACGGTCACTCCCTGCAATAGTCGTTAATGATTCTTACATGTTAAACCACAATTTTAACATTGAAAATCTAGAGGAAGGCACATACAATGTGGTTGTGAATGTAGATAGTGCCAATATATTAGAAGAAGAGAATGAAAACAATAATAGCTGTAGCATTTCGAATCCAGCAATTGTCATTGAACCAGAAGAAGAATTAGTAGCAGATTTAGACATCACAAATTGCGGTGTCGTCAGACAATCTGGGAATGAACTAACAATATCCAATGCAATAGTGGAAAATATAGGTACGGGATCAACTAATGGACAATTTTTCCTTGGCTATTATCTGTCTAAAAATAATCAGATAAACACCAACGATGTTTACTTGGGTTTCGATTTTATCAATACACTAGATGCTGGAAATCAATCAGCAGAATCAGCGACATTCAATTTAAACAATTATGATCTAGAAGATGGCGAATATTTTGTTGGACTAATAGCAGATTTTAATTCAAGAATCGTAGAGTCAAATGAAAACAATAATACGTGTAGAAGAGGTAATCCAAAAATTGTCATTGGATCTGAACCAGAACCGGAGAAAATAACAGATTTAGCAGTTACATGTGGTTCTATTTCTCAATCGTCAAATAGTATTTCTATCAGAAGTTCTTTTGTCACAAATAGTGGCAACCAAGCCATTACGGATGGTTTTTTTGTCGGCCTTTATTTATCCGAAGATCAAACCATTACAACGGATGACTTTTTAGTGGAGCTAGGACAAGAATATGTATCAAGTTTAGGAATTGGCAATCGCGAACCGATAAATGGAAATTTTAGCCTGAATGGCATTCCTCCTGGAGAATACTATTTTGGAATTATCGCTGACCACTCGTCTGACATTAGCGAAAACAATGAGAATAATAATTCCTGTGTCATTAGTAATAGACTAATTACGATTGGTGCGCCATCAGACGATTCGCCGGATCTAATAGCGACATGTGATCAAGCAGTGGTGTTGACTAATGAGGTTAAAGTTGTCAACATGTCCGTTCAAAATCAAGGCAATAATGGAAGTGGCTCCTATTCTTTCGTGGGTTTCTACATTTCTGCAGATCAAGAAATAACAACAGACGATCATTATTTGGGATATGATTATGTTTCTATTCTAAACCCAGACGCGTCAAGTACGGAATCTGAAAGTTTTGATATCGACGATTTACCGTTACCAGATGGAAATTATTTCTTGGGGGCTATCGCTGACTTTTCAGAACGAATTAATGAATCAAACGAATCAAATAACGCCTGTGTATTTTCTGGAATCAATATACAATTGGGTAATAATGAACAGACAGGTGGCGGATCTTCTGCACCATTATCTGACAACTGTGAAAATGTGTCATTGACCACATTTGAAAATGGACAAATCGCACCATGGACAGATGGTGGCGCGCATGCATTCATTAATGCTGGCTCGACATATGCCGCAACAGGACAAAGATCATTTGCACTTAGAGGAAATGCTGGCCAACAATCTTCTCTATTCCTGAATGACTGGATTGATGCTCACTCATCTTCATCATATAGACTGAGCTTCAATGTGTTGACATATCTTGTAGAGAGAGGCGACAATCTTATTGTTGAAATTGATAAAGGCGATGGATACACTGAATTAGATAGAATAGAAGCAAATGTTGATTTCGACCCATCTTCTAATCATGCTGTGAGTATAGACTTTACTTCTAATAATAGATTTAAGCTAAGACTACGTGCCAATACGAGTCACACCTATGAATACATCTTTATTGATGATATTTTAATTCAGGAGTGTGCCTCATCGAATTTTACAACGGTAAGTGCCCAAGCTAAAATCGAAGTCAACCATTCTCCTCGCATGGAGGTCAAAATATCTCCTAATCCCATAACGCTTAATCAAACATTAAACGTTGACGTTGAGCATGAGTTTCTAGTTGGTCGTATTGACATCTATGACTCAGCTGGTGCATTGAGACAAAGTAATCCATTGGTCGGAAGACAAACAAGTGTTCCCATTCACGAATTGACCAATGGTCTGTATTATGTTTCCATAATAGCTGACGACCAACAAAAATCTCAAAAATTAATTATTGTAGACTAGATAGATAGAGATCTGTTTCTGGCTTTTACCGTCCAGGTCTCTATCCATTTATTTTCTTCTATGACATTGGCATTGTCATAGAGATTTACTGTGGGGCACACGTGATATGGCACTCCATAAAAACAATCTCCTACTTCAATCTCGTCCCAATTAGATACCTCTAGTACTCCATGTTCTTCACTTTGACTTTTAAGGGTATAATTATCTAAGTTTAGAAATCTGACCCTGTTGTGTATGGGGTTTTCAGCTGCAATCGCCTTATGTCCGAGATCAACCGTAATAATGCCTTTTGTAGGTTTGGATATAACTCTGGTAAATACAAGTGCTGCGAAATTGTATGACTGTTCTTTGCATTTTTCAGCATAGCCCCAATCCCACAATACTGTTGTTCCAGGACTTACCAGTCTGTCCGTAAATTGATTATGTACGCTAAAGGTCGGCGAACCTCCAGCAATTACAATTGGCCTCGGCAACCCTGAGTATTCAATGTCTTTAATCAACTGTTCAACTGCTTCAAAAGAGGATAAAATAGAATCTTCGCGCTCTTCAATATTGGCTTGTCGGTGATGCCCATCATACACGTGCAGTCCCTTACATGCGATGGAAGAAGCTCGGTACAATGATTGATAAAAGATGAGTGTCTGGTCATCGATTGCCAAGCCGCTTCGATTCATCCCATTGTTTACATCTAGAAAAACGGAGATGATGACATCATTGGCTAAAGCATCGCTTGATAATTTTTCAACGATTTTTCTATCATCAACAATCACAGCAAATTCAGTGCTTCGATATGTTTTACACAATGTGATAAATCGTTGAATTTTTGGACCAACTGGCTGATGGGCAAGTAACACAAAGTCCATTCCTGCTATGGCAGCCAATTCAGCTTCTGCAATGGTCGAGGCTTTTACTTTATTTATACCTTTTTCTTTCATCATTACAATAACCTCTTCCATCTTATTTGTTTTCACATGAGGCATCAGCAATTCAATATGAGTTGCCGCATTAATCATTGTGTCAAGATTAGAAATTAAGTTTTCTTTGTACAACAATAAAGACGGTGAGTCTAATTCGTGTTCATTTTTGACAGTATACCAATCCATAACATTGAAGATAGTCAGAATGATTCAACTATATTTGAAATAAAATAACGAACATTTTGAAGAAATTAGAAGCTTTTGGAGGTGAAGGGAAACAGCTACACTTTGCACATGCAAATGCGTATCCAGTAAAAACATACACACACTTTTTGGATCTGTTTAAAGATCAATTTGAAGTGTTGGGTATGCAACAGAGACCTTGTTGGCCAGACAGTGATGAAAATGAATTTGTCGAATGGGGACAACTGGCAGATGATATGATACAGGTCTTCGATGAGAACAACTTAAAAAGTGTTGTAGGAATGGGGCATTCTATGGGTGGAATCGCCACACTATATAGTGCAAATAAACGTCCAGATTTATATTCTGCTATCGTATTGATTGATCCTGTCATCATGGATAAAGACTTAATCGCTATGATGTCACAGATGCCTTTAGAACAAAAAAACGAATTCAACCCAATGATTCAGATAGCTAAAAAGAGGCGTGATACCTGGGAAAATGAAGAAGAAGCGCTCAGCTACTTTGCAAGTAAACGGTTTTTTCAAGCATTTACAAATGATGCGAAAAAACAGTTCATTGAGCACGGACTAAAAAAGAGTAATGGCCAATTAACGCTAAGCTATCCTAGAGAATGGGAAGCAAGGGTCTACTCTATAGTGCCAGATGTATGGGAGGAATTAGCAAATTTGAGTGTGCCTACTTTGATTGTAAAAGCTGAAAAATCTGATGTTATTCGAACGGAAAAGCATTGGAATATGATTAAGGAAGTAGCGAGTTCTGCAACCTGTATTGAATTGCCTGATGCTGGCCATTTGATTCCTCAAGAGAAACCATTGGAACTCATGCAAGTGATTGTAAATTTTTTGAATACTGCAATTCATGAATGAACCTACACATCCTGTTTTAGAAAGCTTGTTTCTTTTTCTTGAAATACTGTTATTCTTTTTCTTACTGATAGGTGCGGCGGCACTATACTTTATTTTTATCCATGATTTGTTTTTTGATGTAGACTTGGTTGCATTGGATATGGAGGCATTGATTGCAGACCAACCCATTCAGTTGTTGCTCATTAATTATATCCCTACCACTTTTGTATTACTACTCGTTTTATTATTAGTGCATGTTGTTCTTTTTAAAAGACCTGAATTTACATTAGGTTTTAGAAAAAAGGGTTTGGTTTATGAATTCTGTTATGGGATTTTAATGGGTTCGCTACTCATCATAGGCGGATTTCTATTGCTATGGGGCTCAGATCAAATCGATGTCATGGGAATTGATTGGAAATGGCAATTGATCTTAGGCTTTCTTTTGATGTTTACTGTGCAAAGTTTTCAGGAAGAAGTCGTTTTTAGGTCTTATTTAATTCCTACTATAGAAAACAGGATAGGTACGTGGGCTGCTTTGATTATTTCGTCTATCGGATTTATGGCCTTGCATTTAGGCAATCATGGTATTAGTATAATTGGCTGTATAAATTTGGCCGTAGGTGGATTTTTGATGGGAATGTTATTTATCATTTTCAGAAACATATGGGCGCCGACAGGTTTTCATATGGCATGGAATTACGTACAAAGCACCATACTGGGTTTTGAAGTGAGTGGTGTAAGGACTTATAGCTGGATTCAGTTGAGAGAAAAAGGGTCAGATTTTTTTACGGGTGGCGAATTTGGTTATGAAGGGTCCATCTTTTCAGTATTATTTTTACTGCTTTGTATTGTTTTTTTATGGAAACGATATCCTGATTTGACTGATAATTTTATCCCTTTTAGAAAAGACAATGTAGACTTAATTTCAGAACAAACATGAATAAACAAACAGTCATTTTCGATTTAGGCGGTGTCCTCATTGATTGGAATCCTAGATATTTATACAAGAAAATATTTGATACCGAAGAAGAGATTGATTACTTCTTAAAACACATCGCTACTTCTGATTGGAATGAGGAGCAAGATGCTGGAAGATCATTGGTTGATGGTACCCAGTTACTGCTGGAAAAGCATCCTGACCCAAAATGGAAAGAAGCCATACATGCATTTTACGATCGTTGGCCGGAAATGTTGGGAGGAGCAATCGAAGGAACAGTGGCTATTTTAAAAAAATGCATCGACAATCCAAATTTGAGGGTTTATGCATTAACCAATTGGTCAGCAGAAACTTGGCCAATAGCGTTAAGGGAATTTGAATTTCTCCATTGGTTTGAAGGCGTATTGGTATCAGGAGCAGAAGGCATGAGAAAACCAGCACCTGCATTTTATCAGTTGATGATGGATAGGTTTGACATTGATAAAAGCACAGCAATCTTTATCGATGACAATCAGCGAAACGTCGATGCGTCACATACATTTGGCTTAAAAGCTGTATTGTTTAAGGAGCCAAGCCAATTGGAGAAGGAACTTGAATATATGTTGAGGATGTAGTGATTTGTTGAACAACCCAAAAGGCGTCAGCCGACCCAACAAGTGAGCCTTGCGAACGACCCAACAAGGCGTCAGCCGACCCAACAAGTGAGCCTTGCGAACGACCCAACAAGTGAGCTTCGCGAAACGCCCCAACAAGGCGCTAGCCGACCCAACAAGTGAGCCTTGCGAACGACCCAACAAGTGAGCCTTGCGAACGACCCAACAAGTGAGCCTTGCGAACGACCCAACAAGTGAGCTTCGCGAACGACCCAACAAGGCGCTAGCCGACCCAACAAGTGAGCCTTGCGAACGACCCAAATGGCGTCAGCCGCCCCAAAAAAAAAGAGCCGTATTTCTTA
>CALLFA010000079.1 GCA_937997635.1 uncultured Saprospiraceae bacterium
AAATGTCTGATAGCACTATAAAGATTCTTAAGCGAAGTAGTTTGATTGCTGATTCAGATAAATTAGAAGAAATTGATGTAGTGGAATCAACTCGAAGCATAGAAAATGTCCTTCTAAACTTCAATAAAACATCAGCACTTGATTTTCATGCTCCAGACTTAGTTGTCGATGGAGGAATTAGAAATGCAATAAGACCAGGACCTTGTGGAACACTAACAATTGACACAACCAAAGCTGAGAATGAGGTGGATTTTAATGGCGGCAAGGCTGAATTTGCAGGCATTATGGATCTTAAGAAAGTAAAGCAAGAGTTGTTTGACTATCGGCCTGGGGAAATCGCACATATAGAGAATGTTCTAAAGGGAGAAAAAAAGTCCAAGAAGCACAGAAAGCTTAATCGAACGGAGGAAACTATTTTTGAAGAATCTGAAACAACGGAAGAAATTGAAAAACATCTTGAGACAACGGATAGATATGAGCTGCAAAGGGAAGCAGAACGGACTATTTCTGAAGAAACTAGCAAAGAAGCCGGGGTAAATATAACTGCAGATTATGGGAAGGTCAAAATGGAAGCAAATGCTTCTATATCTTCAGATAAGTCAGTAGAGAATAGCAATAAATCGGCATCCACTTATTCCAAAGACGTCATCAATAAAAGTGTTCAAAAAGTAAAGGAAAGAATCCTTAATCGGAGAAGTCAAACAACAATTAGCGAGGTAGAAATCATAAATAAGCATTCTATAGACAATAGCGACCTAAATTCTCAGAATATAGCAGGAAAGTATTTTTGGATGAACAAATACTACAAAGCTCAACTAATGAATTATGGGGAAAGAGCAATATTGAGTTTTATGGTTCCCGAACCGGCTGCATTCTACAAGTTTGCAAGAGATTTAAGTAGAAAAACTGAGGAACTAACACCTCCTGAAATTCCCTCTATTTGTAATCAAGGCCAGACAGTACCTTTACAACCTACCGATATTACCACGTTCAATTATTTATATTGGATTGGAAAATATAACGTGGAAGGTATTGAACCTCCACCTCAATATTATAAAAAAGTATCTTCTGTAAGTTCAATACAAGCGGATAAAACCTCAGAAAAAAACGCACCCATCAATATTGTAGACAGCTCTATCTCTGTGCCGGACGGATATTCTGCAAAATTGTTTTCTTATATAATTTCTGGAGCAAGTGGCAATACGAGTCTTAACGGTGGAGAGGATCATGATGACATGCTCTTTTTAAGCTTTAAAATAAATAAAGAGGAGGTATTTGCAATTTATAAAAATGAAATTGGTGAACTTTCAGAAGGGAATATTACATATAAAAAGGCAACTCCACTTAATCAGCTAGTTGATTGGAGTAATTCATTTGATATTAACGAATTAAAATTGGGGTCTTATAAGAGAGGAAGACTGAAAGGAGAAATTGCTGTTGAAAGTTCTTTAGGTAAAATCGGGACTATTCCAGTTTCTGTTGCAGGAATCAACACACTTCCAATAGGTGTCACAATGCATGTAAATGTGTTATGTATTAGAAATATCGAAACCTATATTGATTGGCAAATTAAAACGTATAATTCAATCAATTCTGCATACCAAGCTTTAAAATTGGAATACGAGGAAAACTTAGCTCAACGTGAATTTGCAACAGAAGTCAACATTCAAGGCCAAAATCCTCTCATCAATCGAAAAACTGAGGAGACTGAATTAAAGAGGCAAGTCATTTCCATTATGAGCGGACAACACTTTGAAGGGTTTAATGCAATGGAGCAAGATCACAGCAAAGAAGGTGTACACCGTTTTCCACAAATGGATTTAATGGATGCTGAAAAAGAAGGTCCATTCGTCAGATTCTTTGAACAATCCTTTGAATGGCACAATATGATCTATAATTTCTATCCTTACTTCTGGGGCAGAAAAGAAAATTGGGTAAAGCAGCAGCACATTAATGATGTAGATTTTCAGTTTGAACAATTCTTAAAAGCTGGATATGCAAAAGTAGAAGTACCTATCCGACGAGGATTTGAGAAAGAAGTCTTTGAGAAAATTCAGATAGCACAGATGGGTAAGAATGGGACAGATATCTCAGTGCTCACCGAAGGCCAAGAAAGTGAAAATTATTTAGCTGTTATTGATGAAATATTGGATAGCCTTGGCCATGAATATGGAGAACAACCGGAAGGGACTATTTCTATAGACCATAATTCCAATTTCGCTACAGGTTCTGGAACCAAATTGGAAGAAAAAGATATTGATCGAGAGATCATCATCGACCTGAAATCCTACCGTATTAGAGATATTGATGAGGCATCTCAGAAAATTACACTTGATAGAAAGTACAAAAGCGATAAGACGGATGCGGATGAACAAAATTTAGAAAACGTAGGTTACTGGCTTGGAGCAAAATTTGTTGGAGAACCTTGGTTGGTTGAGGTACCTACTAGTTTGGTTATATTGAAATAATGTCTCATCATGTATAAAAGTCAATTGATAAGTGAAATAGAAAACCAATTCTTACTTCATAACCACGAATGTCATGTATTTTATAATCTAATATCTGTGGCTCATTCCAATGTTATAGACATAAGACTTAAATTTTTAGAAGAGGAAGTTTATGGAGAAAAGGGTGAACCAATAATATCTTCCATGTTATTAAATGTAGCAATAATCCTCTTTCCGGTACATTCTATAATTGGTAATTCCGCTATTAATATTATCAAAAGATCAAATTTAATAAGATCCATAGCACGTAGAAGTCTAATTAAACTTGCGCCTAAGGGAACGGAAATTATAAGGTTTGTAGATGAAAATGAAAAAAAGCTTTTCAAACAAAGTATTGGTGATCCTTTAAGTAGTGTAGTAGAAGATAGCATAAAGTATTTTGCAAACTTTAACAAGAAAAATAGTCAAGTTCGTTATGTAACCTCTATAAGAGAATCTTCATTCTTATGGTGGGAAAGTCGACAAAGATCCGTTATGAATTCATATATTAAAGCTAAACTTGATATAAACAAAGGTTCTTATAAAGCAGGTATAATAAAGCATACAAATGACATAAAAAACAATCCTGCGATAAATTACAGTAATCAAAACTTAACTGAACTTATTAGAATATTTGAAATTATCATATTATTTAAAACGGGAAATTTAGAGTCATCTCTTGTGCAAGAAAAAAAATCGTATGCACGCTGGTGGGACACTGAAGCCGGAGGGACTTATAACTCTATAGCAAAAAATAAGAAAAGGTTTGCTTCATTTTTAATACAGAGATATAGACCTATTTTAGTATCTATTCTAATAAATCAAATTAAGGCAGGTAGTTCCCAAAATTCAAAAATTCCTCTTTGGAGAATAATGTCTGGGATAGACAGATCTAAATTTAGAAGTGATACTTCATATTTCATAAAGGTTCTTATAGACATAGGAAAAACATTTAGATCTATGGAAGCACAATTTTCTAGTAAATTCTAATTACTAAAAACTAAGACTATAAAAGATTGGATAATTTCTTATCAAAAAGAAGAAAGACATTATTTAAAAAAATCCACTTTAGTGAAGGAACAACGAACTACGATATAATTAAAATATTAACTTAAGAATGATTAATCAACTTGAAATTTGGAAGCACTTTAGTGACGACGCAGAAAGAGTAAAGGAAAAACTCTGGACTGTTTCAATCTGGCTTTTTGCCTTGTTGGGTTCTGTGTTGGGCTTCATCGTTAAATTGATGGATGCTGAAAAATTAACATTTACTCAAAAGCCATTGGTAATTGCATCCTGTGGAGTTGGAATCATGCTATGTATTTATGCTTGGTGGATGATCACCTCGTATGGAAAGCATGTACAAACGGCATGGAACAGAACCAATCACATTTTAAAGGACGACAATGAACTTAGAGAATTATGGCTATCTGGATACTTGGGGAAAGAAAGACTAAAAAAAGAGGACGAAATAGAAAATCCAGTTGACACATTCCCGAAATTTGCTCAACGGATTAGAGTGCTAGTCCTTCTGTTTGGATTGGCTTTTCTTGTGTTGCTTATATGGTGTTTGGTGGGTTAAGATATAAGAATAGGATCTAAACATAGAAGGCAAATGTGAATTGAGAAGTAACCGGACATAACAAGCTGTGATCAGGGAATCGCTCCTGCGTCGCGACTCCCGATACAGCCGATCCGTAACTGATCCTTTCTTGAGGCGGGGACGCCTTCAAGGACGCTCTTTGCAAATTACAAACCCGCTATTGCTCACTTTCTTGAGGCGGGACGCCTTCAAGGACGCTTTGTGGCAAGTTACAAACTCGCAACTGCCATTTCTTGAGGCGGGACGCCTTCAAGGACGCTAGTTCTTAAAAAAACCCGGGGTTAAAAATTACAACCCCGGGCTATATGTTGTGACACCTTCAGCGTCATTTTAAACGTACCATTTTACGTACCACTGACTGACGAGTATTATCCAAGAAAAGTTCATAATATAGTATGCCACTTCTTTGGTTTAATTCATCCTCTCCGATTCGCACGCTTTGCATTCCAGCTTCGTAAACATTTTCTACAGTAAACACTTCTTTACCCGTTACATCAAAAATTCTCAACTTAGCCTTTCCTGATTTTGGTAAATAGAAATCTATTACTGTGTTGCCTGTATATGGATTTGGCTCATTCTGATACAGCTCTACCGCTTGTAAAGAATTACTAAACTCAAATGCTAATGAAGCCAATTGATCGTCTATCAGACCATAGGATTCATTCTCTGTCACTCTAGACGTTAACGCTATACTCTGGCTCAGTCTACCAGTTTCAATAGCGACCATTTCTAGTGTGATTACAGATGAATTTACATTATCCAGATCAACAAAGTAACTTAAGGATGTCGCATTGTTATCTTTGACAAAACCAAGGTTTTCATTGTCATTGGTACTGGATTTTACATCTGACAACTCTAGGCCTTCTAGTTCCAAAGTGAATTGCATGCCTTTGATTTCCAGTTTAGCTAGGTCTATATCCACAGTTACTTTCTCACCAAGGCTAAACGCTTGATCTTCCAGCTCTATCTTTCGGACCTTCGTCGTCCTTGGCTCTGCCAAACTTGAATTTGGAATGACATCACCGTTCAAATCTCCAATCTTGATACCTGTGAAATCATGAACATTATTATCAAGCGCTAAACTTATGATGTCTGCTTCCTGAGTAAATGGCCATGGATTTGACTCATCAATAAACTCAAAGTCCTTCGAAACAAATTTCCAGTCATAGCCACCTTTAAATTCAACTGTTGAGCCTAAGATTAAGTTTCTAGCATCTACAATATCACTAGCATTGACTCTGCCGTTATTGTCTACATCCGCTGCAATTATCTTGTATGGTGAATCCAATGGTGACAGTCCCAATATGTGCCTTTGTATGTACAATAAATCTAAAGTACTTACACCATTCAACCAATCCCCTTCTTTCTGAGCTGTCAACTCGTAATTTACTTCCATCGGATTAGATCCAAAGGCATATGTACCATCTTCACTTGTCAAGTAACTCTTCGGGTACTCGGCAGACACATTAGAGTTGAGCTGAACTAGGGCATCTTCTATGGTGATGTCTACTTCTGTTGCTATACTTCCGCTTATTGGCGCTGATGAACCTCCTCCATCTGCTGCACAACCTCCTGAGATCAGTACTTGTACTTGACAGAAATCGCCATTGCCTGAGGTATCCCACACCCATATGTCTAACTCAAATACACTTGACAGATCATCACACGTAAACTCTATGTTGGATTGATCTTCAAAGCCTTCTTCTCCTGGCTGTATTGGCGTCTCACCAGACAGTACTGCTGAGTACACGATCTCACTGCAATTATCAAAACTGCCCTGATCAAAATCTCCTGCCCAGACGACTACTGAGCCAGTCGACTCCATCACTGCTGTGGTAACGCCTGCAACACAGAATGGTACTGGCGCTTGTGCATCACTGAACGTTATCGTGCTATTTGATGAGGACGAATTGCCGCATCCATCCGTAGCTGTAAATGTGATCGTATGCACATCACCTGGACTACCTGGTTGTGTCATTACGGATGCTGTAGCACCTATAGAGGTGCTCGTAGTCACTTCTCCATCATTGTTGTAGCTAATCTCCCAACTGATTAGTTCTGCAGGCACTTCTTCGCCTCCACATAAATCAGTTGCTGTCGCTGTCACTGTTTCTGTTCCAGTACATGGTGTGTCATCGTCTTTTGATTCCGCTCCACCACTGGTATTTACATTCACATCTTCTACTGCTATTGTTGGT
Organism: uncultured Saprospiraceae bacterium; assembly: GCA_937997635.1. Lineage (GTDB taxonomy): Bacteria > Bacteroidota > Bacteroidia > Chitinophagales > Saprospiraceae > CALFUK01. Next base: position 6,288 of record CALLFA010000079.1, read on the forward strand.
GCACTATCGTCTCTGATCTCTATGATTTGATCAAAGGTATAGTAACCATCTAAATCAACATCTGTATATCTAAAGTAAACAGAACCTTCCAAGGTATTCTCTGGACATCCGTCACATATTCCTTGGGCCCAATCTTGAACCGGCTCAAATTGATCGCCTACTCCATCGTTTTCATCATCGACTTCATTGCTGTTGGCTTCCCAATAACACCAATCGATTACCGTCCATCTCTTAATCAATTTCAGACAAGCATCTCCTGCTTCTATTGTATCTGTTTCGGAACTCACTCCTACTAATCCACATACAGCATTGCACCACACTGGCACATCTCCTACATCTGCTGCTGAACAGCTAAAGGCATCACCCATTGGCACATCTTGTGGGAATACTTGTAGTTCATTATCGTCAGGATCACATTCCAAGTTTACGCCTGATAATACTTCTCCTGTATAATGTTGTGGCCATTTAATTGTAAATGGATCAAACAATGTGGCATTGATCACTGTCACCAATTGTGTACAGGATTTCTCTGCTTCTTCTCTCGTTCCATTTTCATTTTTATCCAGGAACCATACTCTTACTATCTGCCCTTCTCCACATCCGTCTACTAATTCAGATTCATCTACATACGCAAGTGGTACATCGCTAGAACAGAAGTCACCAAATACTGGTCTTAATTCTTCTGCAGTATTATTATCATTTGCATTACAGTCTATAGTCTGCGGCTGACACACCAACGCTGTTGATGAGCTGTCGCCTACGTCTACTGTTGTTCGACATTGATTAGAATTCCCATGTTCGTCCTCTACAATCAATATAACATCATGTAGTGTACCCAGATCTTCACAACAGAATTCTACCACATCTTTACATAGGACAAACGGAACAACATTTAATGAATCTATTTCTCCATTTTTATCGTAAATGGTATCTACAGTCTCTCCATCGAAATTGCAACCATTGGCAGCAATAAAAGCTCTCTGCCCATCAATCATTCCTAGTGATCCCGCTTCAAAATCCACAGCTCTCACGATACATCTGGATTTTACTGGACCACAGCCTGAATCTTGGCTTCCTGCGTCTACACTTTCAACAAACAGTTTTGCAACTCCTTCACTTTGACTATTTCCTGAGGACGTTATTCCAACAATCAAATTATTCTTACATAAGGCGACAGGTGGAACTTCATCTATTACCATCAATGGAAATTTGAATAACTCAATATTAGAACATCCATCTTTGTACACATACGTCACCCAATGTAACCCTTCTATAATATTGAAACCCATTACAGAGAGATTGTCTTCGGCAACAGATCCTGTTACTTCTAAATAACCCGAACCACTTCCTGTCACATAAGCTTCGAAGGTAAAATCGCTGCATGATTTAATCACTTCAGGTATTGGCAATTCGCCTACGAAATCACAAGTCCAAGGACTTATACTTACTGTAACTGAATCTCTCTCCTCGAGGACTTGTGGGCCTATTAGATCAAAAATACTGATTACCTGAGTTTGTGATATAGGTCCATTGCCTTCACCACAAAAATCATTAAGTGTCCACGTTCTTAGAATCTGGAATGAGCCACCGCAACCAGTAAGCACTTCATCTCTATAACCCATTGTGAATAAACACAATCCTTCGTCTGTTTCTAATGGCAAACCAAAAATATTTGGCCTTCCGGTTGAATCAGGATGTATGACAGATGTTGGTTCTATCAGTCCGTTTTCAATATCAAAAAATGTCTCTGTCACTTTAGCACAATCTACTGGATCTTCCAGTGTAATGTTTTCTGGGAACACAACATGGTCTGTACTAAACGGCAAAATCCGAATTAACTGAGTATCTCTAACAACATTTCCTTCATCATCCTCTACTCTCCATCTTCTTTCTATTATTGCTCTAGGATCACTACAAGCATCAAACTCTCTATAGATATCTTCAAAATCTATATCTATTTGAATTTCACAATTTTCAATGATTGGGTAACCCAATTTGTGATATTCTGGATCCGTAGGTTCTACGCATAAGATCGTGGTGTCTATAGGGAATGAAACAATTGGTGTTTGTTTCTCTTCAATCAAGACCTCTCCCCAACAACTGTTACGACTTGTACCGTTGCAATCAGTCACTTGAACTGTAAAGACTTGGTTCACATCTGACTCATCAAAGAAATTCAGGTGTTCGTTACCATCTTCATCAAAAACTTCAATACACAGCAGGCTTGAACAAATCTGGTCTTCTCCTTCCAATATCTGATCAGGCGTCAACTCTAATTTACACTTGCCTCCGAGTGAAACGTTGACTCTACCGTTACATGTCAAAGCAGTTTCAAAATCTATCTCTTGTGTCAGGCTGATTGCCACATTGACATTACACACTGAAATATTGCCAGAAGCATCTTCAGCTGTCACGAGTATTTCGGTGGTATTCATGTCTATACCTGCATCCAAAGGTGGATCACTTGTCAAAGTAACATCACAATCGCCTCCTGTGAGTATGTTTACAATGCTTCCAAATGATGCATCGCAGTCCAATGGATTGATGTTTATGTTTACAATACCAGTTGGACAGTTCAGTACTGGGGCTTCTGTATCTACTATGGTGACAGTCACTTCTTCATATGCAGTCCTATTGTTACAAGGATCTGTGGCGGCGACAACTACTCGGTGTTCACCTAGATCATTACAACCAAAGAAGTTTGGCTCAATCACAAGATCGATGTCTGACATATCTGTAAAACATGCATCAAATAAATTCAGCACAATATCATCTCGTGTCAAGTTCACATGACCGTCTGGACCCAATGAGATAGTGACTTCTGGTAGTACTTGGAGAATTGGTGGGTTAGGATCTATGATGGTAATTTCCTGGGTAGCTTCCCTCACATTACCACATTCATCTTCTGCTCTCCAAATTCTAAATACGACCGCAGCTTTATCTCCTTTACATACCAGATCTACAGAGTCTCTGAAAGTTACTAGAATATCCTCTGCTGCCGTACAAGCTCCATCATTGACATCTGGAATACCTGCAGTCAATGGCACTGGTGTAATAATCGTATCACAAACCATTGTGGTGTCTTTGTTCACAATAGTTGTAATTATCCATTCACCGTTGATAAATACTTGTGATTGTACTGTATCTATCGGTGTAAATACATCTCTACAATTCAAGATTACTTCACCAACTGCACATTCTTGAATGGTCGTATCAGGTGGTAAAATTATCATCGGTGGTGTGGTGTCTCTCACAAATAACTTGCGATTGTGCTCACAAGCATTGCCTGCTTCATCTGTAATGATCCATGTCCGTTTTAATGTAAATGTATTTGGACAGATGCTGTCAAATTTCGTCTCAATAAACTCTACATCTATATCTTCAGGGTCTGTACAATTATCTCTTAAATCCCAAGGTGCATTTAATACAAATGGTTCTGGGATGATGCAATCAAAAATGAATGTATCTAACGGTAAGGTGTTTATGAACACGGGACATTGTTCGTCTCTGACAATAACTGTAAAGGAACATTCGCCTGGTGTCAAAATTGGAGCATCTGGACCTGTTGGTAAATCTGCAGGGTTAATTCGATAAGTGACTAATACGGTATCTACAGGATACATCAATCCACCTGCTTGTCCAGTAATCCAAATATTATAAGGTACAACGACGTCACCATTTGCTGGATCTGTGACTGGTAATGACCCATCAGTAGCAGTCAACATAAATTGAATATCCATTCCATCAATGTCAGTACAATTAGACTCTATTTGAGCATCAGGGAAATTTACAATCGCACCACAATCTTCTAAATCATTCTGAACATTTACTGGATCGTGGACATCCGGACAAATGATTGCCACGGTACACGTAATGGTATGTACGGTTGGATCATCTTCCTCAGGATCACCATCTCCATTTGGATCTGGATCACTACCATCAGTTGAGGTATCCGTTACTGGATCTCCTATTGGATCTTCTCCAGTGACAAAGGCCTGATTTACTATGTCGGATGTGCCGCAAGTACAAGCATCTACAGTCACCAATATGGCTCCTCTATCCATAACCAAAAGATTATCTGAACCAGTCAATAAGTTGCCTGTAGACAAAGCATCAGCATAGTTTGCATTGACAGAAAAATCGTCACTCGTAATGGAGAATATAGATACATCTCCTGAACAATTAGCAAACGCTGCTACTAGATTATCAACCACTTGTACATTTTGAATAACCGTATTACCTAAGTTTTCTATATTAAACTCATAGGTTACTCTCGCGCAATCATCAGTTACCATCTCAATGCTTGCCAGTCTTTTGGCCAGTCCTATCACTGGGTCAAATTCAAGTAAAACTGGAGTTGGTTCATTTTCATCAGGAATGCCATCGCCATTTGGATCAGGTTCGCTTCCATCAGTAGATTCATCGAAAATAGGAATACCATCTGGTGGTACACCGCTTGCCACAACAGTATTATTAAATGGTCCAGGATTTGTGCCAGGACATACGTTCACATGCACATAAATCGCTCCTTCATCGCCTCCAGGGATGGCAATCAATACATCTGTCCCTGTCAACAATAGCATATCCGTAACGCCATCGAAATTGGTATTTACTGTAAATTCTTCACTTTCTATTGCTGTGACTTCAAAACTCTCTGCAGCACCAAATGTCGCTACTAAATCTTCTACTACCTGAATGTTATCTATGTCTACGTCTCCTAAATTTTCAACTTTAATCTCATATACTAAGTCTGAGCATCCGTCATCATTTAAGAATGGACCTTGGGATACTCTCTTTGAAGCTCCCAGTACTGGATCGAATCCAAAGTCTACTGGTGTAGGATCGTTATTATTATTTGGGTCATTATCACCATCCGGATCAGGTTCAGGTCCATTTTGACTGATGTCTGTCAATACCTCTCCATCTGGATTCTCACCACTTATGATGGCTGAATTATTAAAAGGACCGGTTACATTACCGCAGTCAGAAACCCTAATGGTCAGTAGAATCGCTCCCTGATCACCAACAGGTAAATTGTCAGTTCCTATCAATAGGTCAAATACATTGACGCCATCGAATTGGCCTGGACCGTTGTTATTCGCGGTAAAATCATCACTGGTCAAATCAATCACCTCTACGGTACAAGGTGCAAAGACAACCCCAAGATTATCTGTCACTTGAACATTGCTAAATTCTTGATTACCAAAATTTTCTATATTGAACTCATAGGTTATGATTGTACTACCATCTGCATTAGGAACAACTGAAATAACATTTTTAGCTAGACCAATGGCTGATATAAATTCTAATTCAACTGTCGTTGGTTCATCTTCATCAGGATTACCGTCTCCATTCGGATCTGGATCACTTCCTTCGGTTGTCACATCTTCAATTGGATCACCACTTGGTGTTTGACCACTAGCCGTGGCAGTATTCTCAAAAGGACCTGTATTGCCAGCACAATTACTCACATTGATCGTTAATAAAACAGCTCCCTTATCACCAACCTGTATGACATCTCCTCCTGTCAACATGTTGAAATCAGATATACCATTAAATAATGGATTTACTGTGAAATCATCACTCGTAATAGTTAAAACCTCTACTAAACATGGCGAGAATACGGTCGCTAAATCATCAGTCAACTGAATATCCGCTATATCGACATTACCAAAGTTTTCGATATTGAACTCATAGGTAATCGTAGAACTTCCATCAGCGTTATTTATCAGCTCAACTACTCTTTTTGCAGACCCTAATGAAGGTACAGTCATGATGTCCGTGACTGTTGGATCATCTTCATCTGGATTTCCATCACCGTTTGAATCTGGATCACTGCCATCATCACTCGTATCTGATACCGGATCACCAACTGGTGGAGTACCTGAGACATTAGCGCTATTTTGAATGGCACCGTCTGCACAACCACAAGCTTCGATTAGAACTAACACGGCACCTTTATCTCCAACTGGTAGATTGCTACCAGGAGCCAATAAATTACCACTGGCCAAGGCATCAGCATAATCAACATTCACGAAAAAGTCATCACTGGTCATGTTTTTAATTTCTACACTCGCACATGCTGCTCCAAAGTTTGCACCCAAGTCTGTGTCTACCAATGCTATGTCCGTCAAATCGACATTTCCAAAATTCTCAATATTGAATTCATATTCGACTAAAGTACAGCCGTCATCTTGTAACCACACTTTCGTTGCTCGCTTTGCCAAACCAATCGCTGGATTAGAACTGATCGTCGTTATCGTCGGATCATCCTCGTCTGGTCCATCTGGTGTGCCATCTCCATTTGGATCTGGCTCACTGCCACTATCCGATAGATCCTCTGGCATCTCTCCATTTGGTGCCGTACCCACAACCATCGCTTGATTCTCTATATCTGAATTCGGACAACCACATGCTTCTACTGTCACCAATACCGCTCCTTTGTCGCCTGCTGGTAGATCAACTCCTACACCAAGCAAACTTACTCCTGCTGCTCCGTCATATGCTGGATT
>CALLFA010000080.1 GCA_937997635.1 uncultured Saprospiraceae bacterium
TTAATAACTATTATGCCGCAAGAAGACCTTGTCAAAGTATTGGCACAATTTGAAAACTACCTAACTGAAGGCGAGCAAAAGTCAACATCACTCGATCTAAGAATAACTGATGCAGATGGGAACCTTAGATGGTTCGAATGGACAAGTATGCCATATAACAGAACGAATCAAGGCGAAATCGTCACAATCTTAAATTTTGCGAAAGAAATTACAGAAGAGAAAAATCATCTTCTCCAACTAGAAGCGCTCAGTTCTGAATTAGAAGATTTGATATATGTTTCATCAAACGAGCTACAGCAGCCTTTAAATACGATTCAATCGGCCGTCATTATTCTAAACAATAAATTAAAGGACTTAGAAAATCCAATTGTGAGTAAATGTTTGAGTATGATGAAGGAGACATCAGATTCAATGAAACAAAACATCAAAGCTATTCTAGATTATTCGAAAGTGAATGCTAACATAGAATTTAGTTTAATGGATCTAAATAAGGTGATAAATTCTGTACTTTCAAACTTGACTGCAGCAATCAATAGCGCGCAAGCAATCGTTGATATTCATCATAATTTACCACACATAAAAGGTGATTCTCATTTAATCGGAATGTTATTTCAGAACCTCATTTCAAATGCTATCAAATTCCAAGAGAAGGGGAATATTCCTAACATAGGAATACACTTTGAGCAAAGTTCAAATTATAATGTAATTCATGTGACAGACAATGGAATCGGAATTTCTGAAAAGCAACAGTCAAGGATTTTTACCTTGTTTCAAAGATTACACGACGCGGAACGATTCGAAGGGAGTGGTATTGGACTTGCACATGCGATAAAAATTATGAAAATGCATTCTGGTAGATTGGAAGTTAAGTCAACACTTGGCATGGGTAGCACCTTTTCTTGCTACTTTCTACGTGAGTATGATACTTAGTTAACTGTGTATAGGATACCACTTTAACTATTTCTGTGTTGTATCCTGGTCTGCTTACCAAAATTCTTAGTAAATTATAAATATATTCAAATACTTTTAAGATGGGTGTTAGTCAATCAAAATTAAAAATTGTTGGTATTGGTGCTTCAGCAGGTGGCCTGCAAGCATTAAAGTCATTTTTTAGTCAAGTTCCAAAAACCTCTGACGCCACTTTCATTGTCATTCAACATCTTTCTCCTGACTATAAGTCAAATATGCCCAAACTATTGTCAAGAATAACTGATATCCCAATTAGTTTTGCCGATGAGAATGTTCCACTTGACAAAAATCATATTTATCTAATTCCAGCTTCAAAAAATATAATCCTTGAAGCTGATTCCATCAAATATATCGATAGAGCTCCTGATAATAAGCTTAACTTGCCCATAGATATTTTATTCAGCTCATTAGCGATAGAACAGGAAGATAAAGCAATCGGTGTGATCCTATCAGGCACAGGATCGGATGGCACAAAAGGGGGACGACGTATTAAAGAAGCAGGCGGGGCTATTTTTGTTCAGGACCCTGCTGATATTCGCTTTACAAGCATGCCTTCAAATGCTATATCAGCCAGAATTGCAGATTATATTTTATCAATTGATAAACTGCCTGGTGAGATACTCCAATATTTAAATTTGATCCACAATAAGTATCAAAAAAATAAAACGGAAAATGACAATATTGTAGAAGACATTCTTGAGGTATTAAAAAATACTGGCAGTGACTTCACCTTATACAATCGCCAGACATTGCTGAGACGGATGATTAGGCGTATGAACATGACTAAAATGGACTCCTTGAGGGACTACAAACAACTGGTCATATCAAACAAGGACGAACAAACTTTACTCTCAAATGAGTTTTTAATAGGGGTCACAGAATTCTTCAGAGACCCACATCATTTTAAAGTCATCGAGCATAAAATCATCCCAGAAATATGTAAAAAGGACAATAAAACTGATCTGAAAGTTTGGGTTATTGGTTGTAGCACAGGAGAAGAAGCTTATTCTATTGCTATCCTCATTAGTGAATACTTAACTAATCATAATATCACCAATAGATTTAAACTTTTTGCTACTGATATTGATGAAAAAGCTTTAGATATTGCCTCAAAAGGCCTTTATGACAAAAGGATAGCTGCCAATGTCAAAGATGAGTATTTATCTAAATATTTTACATTAGAAGGAGATTCATATCTGGTCAACCCTAGCCTTAGAAAGCACATTATTTTCTCTCGGCATAACATACTCATAAATCCACCTTTTGGTAAAATGGATTTTGTCAGTTGTAGGAATGTTCTAATCTATTTGAAGCGAGATGCTCAAAAAAGAGTATTCAGAAACATCAACTTTGCACTGAATTCAACAGGCTACTTATTAATTGGTGCAAGTGAATCTGCAAATGTCCTAGCCGACCATTTTATCAGTGTTGACAACAGAGCCAAAATATTTCAAAAGCAAAACAGTACATCTAAAAGTTTAGGGCTAAATCTGCTTAAGCATGAAAAAATCAGCGACAGATCTACTCACATTAAAAGCGAAGAGACTGCTAGGCTTTCCGATCTTTCGATAAAGGCTCTTTCTGAAATTACGGATTCAATTTGTGTTATTTTTAATTCAACTTTTGATATCATTCAGCTTTATGGTGACTTCAATAAAATAGCTATGTTCCCCAAGCAAGGCTTTAATTTAAATTCGATGAAGTTAAATCGCTTACTTCCTCCTGAATTCAATATTCCAATCAATTCATCTATCATAACTTTGAATAATGAAAATGAAACAACAATTAAAAAAACAATATTCTATAAACGAAATTCTGAATCTCATGTTGCGAATTGTGTTATCAATCTGTTAAGAGCTAGAAAAGGAGCTTTAAAAACGCACTACTTATTGGTCATACATGGGCTTGAACAAAAATTAGAAAGTAGTGTAGAAAAAATAAAATTAATTGACACCAATAATGAAGACTTATTGGCTATTGAAAAAATGTTGGATGACACGCGAGAAAATTTGCAAGCGACCATAGAAGAATTAGAAACGAGTAATGAAGAATCTCAAGCAACCAATGAAGAATTGGTTGCATCCAATGAAGAACTACAAAGCACCAATGAAGAGTTAGAATCCGTCAATGAAGAACTCAATACTGTCAATTTAGAATTAGAGGAGCGAAATCTGCAGCTTCTGGATCTAAATACTGATTTTGAAAATCTAATTGACAGTTCTGGAGCCATCAACCTTTTCTTGGACATGGACCTACTTGTCAGAAGTTACACACAATCCATAAAACCTATATTTAATTTCCTGCAAGCAGATATTGGTAGAAAATTAGAAAACTTTTCACTGCCCTACCCTACAATTGTTGATGATATAAAAAGTGTATTGCGTACATCTGTGTCTCAAACAAAAGAAGTTAAAATCCATTCACAAAATCAAGACTATTGGTACTTACAATCCATACATCCGTATCGAACTTCGCAAGATGAAATCAAAGGAGTTGTTTTAAATTATAGTGA
>CALLFA010000081.1 GCA_937997635.1 uncultured Saprospiraceae bacterium
ATCTTCTCCAAATAATGGCTTTTTGTTATACAAATGATCTTTGAATCTTGCTTTTAATTCAGGATCTTTCTCTAAGCTTTCTAATAATTTTTTGCTATTCATATTCTAAAGATATAAGACACACTTTAATGAACAGTCTCTTCAAAAACCGTGACAATGGTTTTAATTGTTTGATCATCAATGAATTATATTTCGTATAATATTTTTTGTCACCATTTTTGATTCAAAAATATCCAACCAAAGGTTGACAGGCGCCAAAAAGCTTTACCGTATTCTATCCACGGGCGATGCCCATGGCTATTGTCTTTCGCACTTTCAGTGCTTAACTAAACGACATTGGGTCAGGAGACCTTTTGTTCACTAAAGGTTTTTCAGACTCTTGACTAGTTTACTAAATTAGATTACTTAAAAATCAACAGTAACCATGTCCTACTCAAATGATTTTTTTGACTATGTTCAAGACCAATTGTCTGCTTGGTGCACTATTGACAATAAACGAATGTTTGGTGTGTTGGGACTTTACCGAGAAGGATTAATGTTTGGAATTATTGCTAATGATACAGTCTATCTGAAAGTAGATGATTCTAATAAGCAAAAATTTTTAGATGCGGGGTCAACAACATTAAAAGTGTTTAAAAATAAAAGTGAGGTGCCTTCATATTACGAACTTCCAGTAGAAGTATTGGAGAATGCTGATGAATTTATTCAATGGGCAAAAGAATCTTACTCAATTCAAGTCAAGAAAAAATAATAAGGGCAATAAATTTTAATATTTCCTTTAGAGTCAAACGTCCACGTCATTACCTTAAATGTCTTTAGTCCTTACGATATAAAACAGTTCAGAATAGAATGAGGTTAACTTATCAAATACAACATCAAGATGCACAAAAATTTAATACTTACCCTTGCCGCTTTCTTATTCACGGTTACCTTTGGAATATCACAGGCCAATCTATCAAAAGAGTTATCTGCCAATGGAAAAGGATCTCTATACGGTATCGTTGGTCAAAAAGCACCAGAATTAAAAGTCAAACAATGGGTAGATGCGGACGGCAAAGTCACAGAGCCTGTCCACCTGTCAGATTATAAAGGCAAGTTTGTTGTCATCTATAATTTTCAGGCTTGGTGTCCTGGCTGTCACAGCAAAGGACTTCCCGCTTTAAAGCGTATGTCTGATGAATTGAAAGACAATCCTAATGTTGCTTTTATGGCCATACAAACAGTCTTCGAAGGCGCTAGCTCAAATACCTATGACAGAATGCTGGAGATTAAGGAGCAATACGATATAACTGTTCCTTTTGGTCATGATCCCGATGACGATGAATCAACCAGAAATATATCGTCGACAATGAACAATTACAGATCAGGTGGTACGCCTTGGTACATACTTGTCGATCAGAATGGATATGTTGTGTTCAATGATTTTCATCTTGATGTGGATAAGACCATTAGTCATCTTAAAGCGGTCCTCTAATTAAAAATAGACTAATGTACAGTTGTCTCTATAGTTAAATTATTGATGCAACTGTTTTTATGATTCGATATCTTTGAAGGAAATTTGCATGATATATGGATAAAGAATTCATCATCTTTTTACCATAACATAGATTCAAAAGAGAAACAGTATTTAATGAAAATAAAAAATCGGATAATAATTGTATTCGCGCTTTTGTTCTTTGTTATCTCTTCATTTGGCTATATAAACTATCACAACATGACTATTAATGACATTGGACTAAACGTCATCAGCTGGGTGAAAAAAATAAGAGGCGGCAATGTAAATTTAGAGAGTCTGAATAAAATCAATACACCAATGATGAATCATGATAGCTGGACCACTTTACTTAATGCATATGTCACCGAATCTGGCCAAGTTAATTATAAAGGATTTATACAAGACAGTACAAGACTTCAACAGTATTTGGATGAATTAAGCCACCATCCTCCAGGAATTAATTGGAGTGAAGCTGAACAAATTGCTTATTGGATAAATGCGTATAATGCTTTCACTGTAAAACTTATTATTGATCATTATCCATTGAAAAGTATTAAAGATATAGGAGAAGGGAATGCACTGCTAAGTTCTCCTTGGGACATTAAATTTTTCAAAATTGGAGATGTCGATTTTGATTTAAATACGATTGAGCATAAAATTTTACGCGTTGATTATATTGAACCCCGAATTCATTTTGCAATTAATTGTGCGTCTATATCCTGTCCAAAATTGAGAAACGAAGCTTTTGTAGCAGAAAGACTAGATCAACAATTGGAGGACCAGACAAGATATTTTTTAAGTAATCCGATCAAGAATATTATCAGTCCGGATGAAACAAAACTGTCCAAACTATTGGATTGGTTTAAAAGTGATTTTCTGAAGGTAAGTACTATGGAGGAATTTATAAAAAAGCACAATCCCAATTTTAATGTATCGAATGATATAGAATATTTAGATTATGATTGGAATTTGAATGAATGAGTTGATGGTTATATTTATATGAATAGAATTCCCTTGCTTCTGAACAGGATGTTTCAGTAATTGTCTTGAACAGGATGTTTAAGATTTAAGGATAAACAAGATGTTTTTTACTTGTCTTGTAAGATTATTATACCAGCACGCTGCTAAAAGTAACGTCGAAATACTCAATACTTCCTCCTCTGTTTAAAGACACTTATCGATTCTTTTATGGGTAAATGAATTATCCACAACTTTACAAAAAGAATACATTCTACTCTTGGTTTTCAAAGAAAAAAGAACAAATAACAGCAGCTCATGATTTAAAAATGCTGCCTCTTTCGGTAGAATATTGGTTTTATGTCAACTTGCGCGTTTCAAAACTGAAAATTTAATATGCTGACAATCAATCTTTTAGAACTAATTTTTTTCCTTGTCCACATTATGTCCGCATACTAAATTCTTTATGTGCCGTGACTCTGATCCATATTGCAATCATTATTCACTTAAAAAAAAACAATGACAACAACTGCCAATATTCCAATATGCATTTCTACTCGTGAGAAAGAAATATTACAACTCGTATCTACCGGACTTTCTTCTACTGATATTGCAAGAATCCTGCATTTAAGTAGCCACACGATTAAAGACCATCGAAAATCTTTAAAACGAAAATTACAGGCATCTAATGTCGCGCAACTAATCCGAAGAGGATTCGAACTCCAATTACTTAACACATCAACTTCTAAATCATGAAAACTAAATCTACAATTGCATTAACGGCCTTTCTTATCCTTATCTCTCTGTG
>CALLFA010000082.1 GCA_937997635.1 uncultured Saprospiraceae bacterium
ATTGTCGCCACTTGCATAACCAATATCTCTGAAGAAATAAGCTGTAGCCAAGATACTGGAACAATCATTTTTGAAGCTTGTGATGATGGACGCACCTTCTTTTTTATACGGACGAATTCAGGTGAAATTCTTGACTTATACTTTGATGAAGGCATTGAATTTGAAGTGTTTAGGGGACAAGAAGTCAGTTTTGATTATGTACTTGCTGACTTTGATTCTCCATGCAGTATAGCAGATAGAGCAATCGTAGCAACTTGCATAACGGATATAACCGGAGAAGACTGTACGCGTAATGTGGGTACGTTCTTCAGAGATGATTGCACAAGAAATGGATTATCGTTACTCTTGCAGACACCAGACGGTACTGTACTGGATCCATATTTTATAGCCAATTTTACATTTGATGCACAAGAAGGAATGACTGTTCAATTTAATTTTGAACTTGCAGATTTCGTATCTCCTTGTCGAAATGGTATTCAGGCGATTGCCATTACTTGCATGGAAGAGATACCATCAGATGGAGAAGTGATTCCTGGATTAAGTGATTTTCCCTGGTTACCAGACAGAATAGATTTTGACACTTGCGATGATGGTGCTTTTTATGAAATTTATGAATTCCCAGGCTTTGCTTTTGTCTTTTACGATAATGGTGAAACTGCTGTATTGTTTGATCAAGATGGAAATCTGTATTGTACGGATAGTGATATCTTATCGTGTAGAGCGACCTATGGTTTAAGTGATCCGAGTATCGTTTGGACTTGCGATTCAAATAGAAATTCTAGCGAAAGTGCCAGTACATTTATTGAAGAAATTGTGTTTTGTTCAGAAGAATCCGTTGTTATAAATTTCCCACCAGTACAATCATTCAATTCAGAAAACGGCGAAGACCTACAGTGTCCACCTGGATTTCCATGCCCTTGTGGATTTGTTGTTGATGCAGCCGTATTTCCAGAAGAAGATGTGTTGCAATTTAACTTAGAAGAAGGGATATTAGAGGTGGCTCCAACAGAAAGGCGTTCGTATACCATAACTGTGGTCACTGATACAACTCCTGCCAATCAAAGATGTAATCCTTCGAAAAGTGATGCAGTATTTACGCTTATTCCAAATGATGAGCTGTGTGACATGAATAATCTCACAAGGACACTGTCTGACCTAACTGTATTTCCAAATCCAGCTACCAATCATATCCAAATCGCAGGGTTAAATGTTGACATTAAACACATGCGCATCTTTAATTTATTTGGAAATATACTCTGGGAAACGAAGGGATCAACGACAGATCGAATTGATGTATCTGACTTGTCTTCTGGAATTTATATTCTTGCCGTTACGAGTGAAGATGGCTATTCAAAAACGATAAAATTTAGTGTACAGGAGTAGAGAATCAAGAGTAAAAAGAATTTAGATTAACAAACAGAAAGCTTCCCAATGGCTTTCGTACTTAGTAGTCATGTGAGTGCCCTCTTAGGAATTAGCAAGCTTGCCAGCTTTCGCAATCAGGAGTCTTCTTCTGTTCTTATTGTTGTATAACAGAATCTTTTTATCTTACACTTAACCGAATATTGGTCATATGAACTCTATGAAAAAACTCATCAGTTTTACATTTTTAACGATTACACTATTGTGTGTATCATGTAAAGTCGCGCAACTTCCCATTTACGATTTTGAGAAAAGTATCACTGTATCTGAAGCAGGAATTTCGACTGCGCATCCAGAAGCAACTCAAATTGGTTATGATATATTAAAAAAAGGTGGAAATGCTGTAGATGCTGCAATCGCTACACAGTTTGCCTTAGCAGTCTGTTATCCAGTTGCAGGTAATATAGGCGGTGGTGGTTTCATGGTATATCGTGATAAGAATGGTTTTTCCACCACACTGGATTTTAGAGAAATGGCTCCATCAAAAGCATTCCCTGATATGTATTTGGATGAAAACGGTGATGCAATTTCTGAATTGAGTCGAGCAGGTCATTTGGCGTGTGGCGTACCAGGAAGCGTCGGTGGCATGTGGGAAGCATTTCAAAAATATTCGGCACTAAAAGATTGGAAAGCACTTGTACAGCCTTCTGTTGATCTAGCCAATAAAGGATTTAAAATCACGGAAGCCCAAGCCAATAAATTCAATAATCGAAAGGATGAGTTTAAAAAATACAATACATCTCCTAATGCGTTTAACTCTGATAAGATTTGGAAGCCAGGCGATAAATTGGTGCAAAAAGATCTAGGCAATACCATGGCTGCCATCAGAGACAATGGCCGTGCTGGCTTTTACCAAGGGTGGGTTGCTGATAAAATTGTGGATGAAATGAACAGAGGCAATGGCATCATTTCGCACGATGATTTGAAAAACTATACAGCCATTTGGCGTGACCCAGTGATTGGAGAGTACAAGGATCTAAAAATCATCTCTATGCCTCCGCCATCTAGTGGTGGTGTGTTTTTAGTCCAAATGCTTGACATGATAGAACCTTATAACATTGGCAATTATGGCTTACAATCCAAAGAAGCTGTTCATTTAATTGTAGAATCAGAGAGACGAGCATACGCAGATCGAGCAACGCATCTCGGTGATATGGATTTTTATCCGGTACCATTGGATGATTTAATGGATCAAGAGTATATCCATGAAAGAATGAGTGACTTTGATCCTACATCAGCTACAAATAGTGATGAAATAATGGCTGGTGATTTTGTCGAAAGCGAACAAACAACTCACTTTAGTATTGTCGATGCAGCTGGCAATGCAGTGTCCATTACGACAACCATCAATACAGCATATGGCAATAAAGTTGTTGTCGGAGGAGCAGGCTTCTTTTTAAATAATGAGATGGATGACTTTAGTGCAAAACCTGGTGTCCCTAATTTCTTTGGGCTACTCGGAGCAGAAGCAAACAAAGTAGAGCCTGGCAAACGCATGCTTAGTTCGATGACACCAACAATCGTGGAGCAAGATGGCAAACTTAAATTAGTGGTAGGCACGCCTGGTGGATCTACAATTATCACTTCTGTTTACCAAACGATTCTAAATATATTTGACTTTGGCTTAAGCCCAAATGAAGCAGTGCAACAAGCGAGATTTCATCATCAGTGGAAACCAAACCTTGTTTTTCATGAAGGAGATTGTTTGTCAGATGAAGTAAAAAAATCACTTACTGACATGGGGCATGAATTGAAAAAACGTGGCAATATTGGCAGAGTAGAAGTTATCTATGTCAATGATAATGGATCGTTAGATGTTGTGGCTGATAAACGCGGGGATGATCATGCTATGGGGTATTAACGTTAATTTTAAAAAATGACTGCTTGAAGAAAAAAAGAAATTTGAAGAAATATTTTTTTGAATTTTTATCAATATTCATTGCTGTAACATCAGCATTTGCTTTAAACACCTGGAATGAAAATAGGAATGATAAGCAATCGGAACGCAAAATTCTAGTTGAGATAAAAAATAGTATTCAGACGGATATAAAAGATTTCACGGTTAACATACATGGCAACAATATCAGTCTAAGAGCTGATCAAATTTTTAGAGACTTAATTGGAAATAAAAAAATTAATCAAGATTCCATTTCATTAATGTATACCGCTTTATTTAGAGATTATATTCCGATCATTAACCGATCAGCTTACGAATCTTTTAAGTCAAATAATTTGAAGACAATCACGAATGACTCATTAAGGCTTCAAATCATTGAGTTATATGAAATGCGCAGTTGCGAGTTTGTAACTTGCAACAAAGGATGACTCCTGTGATACAGGTATTTTTATTACACACCTAGATACTTTTCAGTCGACACAGTATAATTCTCCGATTGTTACTTGACAGTGCTCCACAAATTTAAACATACAGAATACGATAAATCAATTCTCTCAACAATTCAGGAGCTGTCGTTTGTCGGTTTTGCACACCTTTGCTTTTCAGATCATATTGCTTGAGTATTTGGAAGATCTTTACAAATTGATCACTTGAGAAAGCTTTTCCTGCTTGTCTGATTTCTTTTATGAAGTATGGATTTATTCTGAGTTTTCCAGCTAGTTCACCATCTGATGCTTGCTGGTGTTGAGCGGCGACAAACAATTGTGTGAAGTAACGATACAGTGAAGAGCTGACGGCTGGTATCGGATTATTCTTAATGTTGTTGGCCATATTATCAACGATTTTCAAAGCTCTACTTCTTTGCCTAGATCCGATTGCCTTTTGCAATTCAAAGACATTAAATTCTTTGCTGATGCCGATTTTGTCTTGAATGAGTTCTTCTGTCAACTCTGCACCTTTTGCCAAATGAATGGTAGCCTTGCTGACTTCATTCTCTATTTTCTGTAGATCATTTCCGAGATATTCTGCCAGTAACTGACTAGACTTAGTAGAAATTGAAAAGCCCTTTTGGGTGACATATCCAGAAATCCATTCTGCCAGTTTGTAGTCTTTTATTTTACTCGCATCGAGATAGACTGCTTCTTTTTTTAGCGTTTTGAATATGGCTTTTCGGCCGTCTGGCTTCTTGTGTTTGTAGGATATGAATAGCGATGTCTGCGGAGCTGGCTGCTTGAGATATGTCTCTAACTTATCAAAATCCCGCATCGCTTGTGCTTCTTTGAGAATCACAATTCGATTGGAAGCCATCATGGGAAACTGGCGAGCGTTATCTACGACTTGCTTAAAATTTACTTCTTTGCCGTATAGTACTATTTGATTAAAGGCCTTCTCCCCTTCTTCTAACAGTTCATTTTCAGCTACTTTAATCACTTTATCAATATAGAATGCTTCTTCTCCACCTAGAAAATACACTGGTGCTAAGTCCTTCTTCCTTAATGATTTTATGATTTGGTCTGCTGTCATATAATGATTTTGTAAATATAATCACATTCGACAAGCATCAAATTAAAAGGGGAACTAAATATCAATCTAGGACATAAACTCATTAAACTTTCGAGCCAGAATATAGGCGATTACATATTGTCTACACATAGCCTGTATTCAATCAATTAATCTACAATCTTGCTACGTGAATAATATGACATTGACCTATTGTCCACAATCCATCTACAAGAAAAAAGATGCCTGCCACCACGGTGACAGACATCCTGCATGATTGATCGCTATATCCTACTCTGTGAGTCGTCACAGAGATTTCAAATCAATGCTTAAAAAAAGACGTTGTGTATGAAGTAGACTGAGAAGCAACAACTCTTACATAATAAGTTGCGCTTCCCTGAAGTCTAGAGACATCAAGTCTTACTTCATCTTCCACAGAAAATTGAATATTTTCTACTAATGTACCTGCTGAAGAAAAAATAAACACTTCAGTATTTTGCTCTGAAAAAATTGGGTGATCTAAAGTTATGTTGTCTATGGTTGGATTTGGGTATGCATGTATTTCTACCAAATCAATTATTTCTGTTGATGCAAAATCACTGACATCTTGGTCAATGCTAGCCACACCATAATTTTCTCTATCAGAGGCACCACATACTTCAATGACAATGTCATCTATATGAACGCCATCTGATTTACTATTTGCCTTACATCTAAATCGAAACACATTACTATCCGCATAATATTCACTTGGAATATGGACATTGCCAGTGTGAGTTTTGAGATTCGAGAAATCTTGTTCAGCTACCCAAACCTTGATTATTGTAAAGGTTTTACCTCCATCAGCGGATACCTCAAATAAAAATTCATCGCCTCTTTCCATACTTACAGGTATATATGCAAATGAAATATTGACTTCATTGTACCGTATTAAACTAAACGCTTTCGTACTAATAGAAGAAGCAACTCCTTGACCACTTTGCAAACGCACACTGTTCGTACCAGTGTTGGCCAGCTTGCGCTCTATCTTTGCATGTCTTCCACCAACTTGCCATAAAGTCCGATCAGTCTCAAAGCTCTCCGTGTGAATCACATTACATGAATCATTGTCATCTTGTGTTACATCTCCGCAATCTGGATTAAGTGGTATGCAAGAATCTAAATCGTCTTCATCTTCGCCTACACAAAGACCGTCATTGTCTTTGTCTTCGTATATACCGACACAGTTACAAGATGATGTGATGACATCGTTAACTGTGCACGGATCATTATCATCGCAAGCACTTCCCAGTTCACAGCTAATACCTCCTTCTTCACAAGCTTCAATTCTAATATCATCCAAGAAAACCAAATCTGAAGATGCGCTGGCATCACATTTAAAGCGTATGACTGTTTGATTACTCAGTGCTAAATCTGTGAAGATTTGAGAATGCTTAAAGATCTCTTTATTTTCAAAGTCAAATCCTGATACAAAAGAAGTTAGATATTCAAATGAATTTCCTCCATCAACTGAATACTCAATGATGAAATCTTCTCCTTTTTCCATACTTACAGGATAATAGCTGAAGTCAATTTTCAAGATACTTTTATCATCCAATTTCATTGGTGTTGTCGTCAAAGAAGAATTGGCTCCTTTGTCATCAGACAAGCGGACAGAAGGACTATTGCCTGTACCGAATCGATCACTCAATCCAACTGCGCTACCCAATATCCAATGTTGATCCATGCCACCATCAAAATTAGAATCGATTACTATTTGACAAGGATCTGCCTCCTCAACTTGTCCAGCAGCTTCAGCATGAAACTCAACTTGTTCGAACTGATCAAAATATTGTGATAAAGCATCAAAGGCATTAATTCTTCCATAGCCATAATATTCATCAAAGCCTGGCAAATCTTCATGAGATGCGCCAATCATGTCTTGTGCAGTAGAATGAAGAATTTGTCTGATCTGCTCAGGAGTTCTTGTTAAATCTTGAGCAAACAATAAAGATACAAGTCCACTTACCAATGGCGTTGCTTGTGAAGTACCATTTAATGTAAAGTCATTGTCTTCATAATCAGACCTGTTTAGACCGAAGATGACTGATCCTGGTGCAACAACGTCGATATAGTTATTGTAGTTACTGAAACTTGCTCTTCTGTCTGACGGAGTTGTTGCGCCCACAGCAATGGAGTGTGGATTCTGTGCCATGTAATGTATCGTTCTATTCCCATTATTAGCCATCGCTACAACGATAACAGTTCCTTGATTATGCGCATATTCAAATGCATCATCTAAAACAGAAGAAGGGTTATAGCTTGTTAAAGAAAGATTGATCACTTTAGCCCCTTTTGCTACTGCGTAATAGATGGCAGCTGCATAATCACTGTAGTTTGATGTGTTATTGTCTCTGATTACTTTAAGTGCCATCAGTTTACAATTCCAATCAATGCCTACAAAACCAGTATCATTCCCAGCTTCAGCTCCGACTATTCCAGCTACGTGAGTACCATGTCCGTTTAAATCCATCGGGTCATTATCATCATTTGCAAAGTCATAACCTTGCACATCGTCTATATAGCCATTATTATCATCATCGATACCGTTATTTGGAATCTCGGTTTCATTAGTCCACATTCTATTGACTAAATCTGGATGATTATAATCGACACCTGTATCTATAATTGCAACTGAAATTCTTTCATTTCCTTGTTGTAATGACCACGCATATTCCATGTCAATATCTGCATCTTCTCTTGAAAAAATGAAATCTAGGTTGCCTTCATTTTTATACCACCATTGCTTAGAAAAGTTGTCATCTCTGGGCAACGTAGGAGAAGGTAACGTCGCCAATGGCTCTGACACAAAATCGTACTCCACATATTCGAACTGGCCTGTAGCCATCATTTCATCAATAGTCGATTGAACATCAGCCTTTTTTACTTCTGCTGAAAAAATCATTTCCGATTGTAAAGGTGCAATTGACTTTTTCTTTTCTAGGGAAAATGACAAGTCAAGAGAAGATTCAAATTCTGCGCATAAGTGTTGAGGACTAACGCAAGCTGACTTTTTATTTGTTGGTTTTAGCTTAAATACAATTTGACCTTCTTGTGCAGTTGAAGCAACTACAAACAAACAAAGAAATAGCATTGCTAAGAAAAGAGAAGTACGGAATTTTAGAGTCTGCATCATTTAAAGTATTTGGTATACAATAAATGACGCCCACGGTTGAAATGACAATGCAAACATATAGACATTTAGCTACACATGCACAACAATATATTACAGATTGACTACAAAATTTGTTAACTATCTGATAATCAATGATATATGATTTTAAGAAATATACAATTGTATAAGACAACCTCTACATGAATACTACACATCATCTACAAGAGTTCTAAAATCACCATTTCTAGTGATGAACTTAAGTCGAAATAGATTTTATCTTTGTATCAAAACACTTCTAACATGAATACAAATAGAATATATCTCTTAACCATTGCAATCCTTTTAACTTCCATTACTGTTTCTCACGCTCAATTGTTAAACAGATTGAAAAAGCGAACAATGGAAAAAATCGAGAACAGACTCGAAGAAAAGGTTGTCGAAGAACTTTCAGAAGAAATTGCCCGAAGAGCAATGCAGCCTGTGGACAAAGCATTTGATTCCTTCTTAAGAGAATCCTATCGCAAGGAATATGGCGAAGACTATTCAGATGAACAAATAGATTCACTGATGAATTCCATTGGTTCTAACTACACCCAGTTCTTAGAAGCCATGAATCAAATGGCTGATCTTCCACCAAGCTACACCTTCGATTATCAATGCACCATAGAGTCAAAAGAAGAAAACGGCGATAAAGACGTAACCACTATGTGGGTTGGTGGAGAAGGCAGTCTGTTGGGTATGAAGCAAGACAATGAATATAATTTCGTGATCATTGATATGAAAAACGATAACATTGTTATGTACAAAGAAGAAGATGGTAAAAAAACAGCTCAAGCCCTTCCTTCTATGATGTCAATGGCTGGTGCAATGGTTGCAAGTAGTAGTGAGTTCCAAGACAATATGCAAAACATGAACATTGAAGGGCCTAGTAAAACAAAAAAGATTCAAGGTTATAATGCAAGTTTATACAAAGTAGAAACCGATGAGGATATTTCTGAATATTACATATCTACAGAAGTACCATTCTCATTCCATGACGGCATTTACAAAAGCCTCACTCAATATTTTCCAAGCATGTACGGTTCTGAAATGGAATCAATGAAAGGAATGATGCTTGAAGGAGAGAGCTATAATAAACAGACCAAAAAGAAATCATACTTCAAGACAAAAGATATAAAAGAACAGAAGGTGACGATTAATAATGCTGAGTATACTCAGGTGGGGTTGATGGAATAGGGGGTTTAAGACTCTAATAATTCTCTCTGGTGAAATGATAATCTTAGGTCATTTAATTCATGTACTTTATGTGAAAATAGGAATTAGTTTACTCTAGGGGAATCGGAAATTTCGATTGAGTAATGTTGTTAGATTTTACATAAGTATGAGCTCTTTAGGCGCTCTTATTAACACTACAACAACATTTAGGTCACATCAAAAAATGTCATTGTTCCGACATTTTATCAATTTGTAATGAACAATTAGGAATTTTCCATATTGCCTGATTTTCAACGTCTTAGACATTAATAATTAACAATTTATAGGCGCCGTTCTAAAAAATACTTTCAATTCATTGATGATTGTTCGAAAAATTTAT
>CALLFA010000083.1 GCA_937997635.1 uncultured Saprospiraceae bacterium
CCTACTGCAATTCCCTTCAGGTTGATGAATTTGAAAAATAACTTTGGGAATGTAATGGAGCCTTTTCTGCCATCTCCTAAGATACCTATTGAAATAACAGTGCCTCCCATTTTACTGGCTTCTATGGATTGTTGCATGGTGGAGCCACCGCCCACATCAAGGACAATGTCAACACCGCCATTAGTTTGTTTGAATATCGTTTTGCCCCATCGTTCATCTTCTTTGTAATTGACCACTGACTCTACACCCATACTCATCAAGCGTTCAGCTTTTTCAGCGGAAGATGTCGTTGCATATATTTTAGCTCCAGCAGCTTTTGCTAGTTGTAAGCCGAGTAATGACATGCCACCAGTACCTTCAATCAATACTTTTTGGCCTGCCATCAAGCCACCTGTATGTGTGAGTCCATTCCAGGCAGTCAATCCAGCACACGGTAGGGTAGCAGCCTCAGCATATGAATAACCTTCAGGTATGCGAGTTAAGCTTTTTGCAGAAATAGTCGACATTTCGGCAATATAACCATCAACTGTCTCTCCAGATACGCCTGCTATTTTTGGAAAACTAGGACTGCCATCGATCCAATTTGGAAAAAAGAGCGACATGACTTTGTCTCCAACTTTCCAATCAATAACACCTTCTCCAAGTGCAACAATTTCGCCAGCTCCATCAGACATTGGGATCCTATCTTCTGCTACTGGAATAGCACCAAGAGCAACAAGGTAATCGTGAAAATTTAATGAAGTGGCATGCCATCTTACCAATACTTCACCAGTACTAGGAGTCGGATCTGCTCGCTCTACGACTTGTAATTTATCTAAACCACCACCATTTACTTGAACTACTTTCATGTTATCTGTTTTACAATTAGATACACAAAGTAATCAAACAGATGCAGTTTGGTTATTGACGCAGTTCACTTTTTTTATAAATGAACCAATATATTGTATAAAGCCAATGGTAGAAATACTATTGTTATCGAATCCTGTAAAGCGGCCTTGAAGTTCCTTTTGCTGAACAACGACGCACTTGAAGTTCCTTTTGCTGAGGCGAGACGCCTGCAGCGACGCACTTGAAGTTTTTTTACTAAGGCGGGATGCTTGCAGAGACGTTTATATGCGCCCAATATAGTCTCGAACAAACAAACTAGAAATCCGATATCCAGGAGAAATTTGCATTCGGTGAAGATTGGCTATTGGCAACAAACCATTTAACTGTTCTTTATTTTTCTTATACGAATACATACTTTTATATGCAGCTAGCTGTTGCCTGCCTCTTAAATACTTTAGGTAAGTCCAATCATTCCCTTCATTATCCTGAAAAGATGAATCATGTGCAGCCTCTAATTTTTCAAATGACGCTACAGCTTTGGATTCGGAATATAAATATGGACTACTATCGTGACCTGTTATTTGTGGTAAGTAGATGGTACGCTCTACATGTTGCCGAATACAGATTCTTGATTCAATTAAATTTCCATTATTAAAAAGTGCGGTTGCATAGGAGACTTCAGATGAATCATTGTCTAGCGATACGAAAACAGAATCTCTAAATGAAAAAAGTTTGCGGTCGTAGTGGCCTGTCAAAATTAGTGGAGCACCGCTGTCAAATAATCGTATCCGTCTTTTTATTTCTGAGTGCGCAATGCAAATATGGACTGCTGTGTCCTTATGCTCTTTTATTACTTTATTCAATGTGGACTTTGATGTTGTACAATGAAAGTTGATGCCCAAAATGTTAAGTCCATGTATAGTGACAAGTGTATTGGAGATATGTTGCGTATACGTAAATGTACGCGCGTGTTTTAAGAACTCATCAAAGTAAGGGCTTAGATCGTGATTGCCAGTTATAAAAGCAGAAGGGATATTTCTTTTTTCCAATAATGATAGGAGTGATAATAAGGCATATTGATAGCCATGTCCACAGAATCCATCACCGGTGATGTCTCCTGCTAGTAAGACCAGCTCTGCTTTTTCAGCGATGATGATTTCGAAATATCGAGCTATTCGTTCGTAGCGTGGCTCGTACAAATGATCTTCTGTAAACGCCACTACATGTTGCCATGTCAGATCCCTTAAATGATCTTGCCAATTTAAATCGCTCAGAATGACTACCTTCATCAATCTAAAAGTAAACAAAGTTGAGGTTTACTTATCACTAATGTCTCGTATACATGTCTTCTACTTTAATACTTACACTAATTGCCGCAATTGTTTTAGGTCTAGCAAAAGCTGGCCTCAAAGGCACTAGTGTGATTGCTGTGGTTTGCTTGGCTCTTGCACATGGGTCTAAAGCGTCAACAGGTATTATGCTCCCCTTACTCCTTGCAGGAGATGTGCTTGCTATCTGGTATTACAAGCGATTTGTCAAGTGGGAGTATTTGATAAAATGTTTGCCAGCAGTTGCAGTGGGTGTTATTTTTGCGGCTTGGTATGGTAAACATTTGGATGAAGCTTCGTTCAAGTTTTGGATGTCTATCATTATTTTGTTTAGTGTTTTTATTATTATTTGGAGAGAGTGGAAGCAGTTTGATTATGTCAAAGATTCATTGATGGTTGCCATACCTCTTGGATTTGCCATTGGGTTTACAACGATGATTGGTAATTTAGCTGGAGGCTTAGCTGTGCTTTATTTTTTAGCTACAGGTTTAGATAAAAACGATATGATCGGTACAGGAGCTTGGCTGTTTTTTATCATCAATATATTCAAATTACCGTTTCATATTTTTGTTTGGAAGACCATTAGTGTTCAGAGCTTTGTGGACAATGCCTATCTTATCCCGGTAGTCATCCTAGGGTTTGTGGTTGGTCTGTATTTGGTAAAGAAAATTTCTGAACAGAACTATAGATACTTTTTAATTGGAGTCACTGCGCTTAGCGCACTATTAATATTATTGAAATGATCGCTGCTATTTATAGAAATGGATTGACCTTTACCACAGACCTTAAAGCTCCCATAGATATATCAATTGCAATTGGTGATGTTCGTTGTTATTATGCCCCAGCTGTAAATGCATTGCCAGTCGAGATTGGAGATTTTATTGGTTCTGTCAAAATGGGCAGTTCGGTAAATTATTTTCAATTGACGTCATGTCCACATGGCCAAGGAACGCATACAGAATGCATCGGACACATCACCGAACAAAACCAATCCATCAATCAAGTCAATAAAGAGTTTCATTTTGTTGGAATGTTAGTATCTGCCTCAGTAACAAAACAGCAGAATGGAGACCTCGTCGTGATGAAGGATGATATAGAAAAATCATTTCTAAAAAAACCAATTGATGTAGACGCCTGTATCATCAGAACAATCCCAAATGCCAAGGAGAAAATCGGCAAAGACTATTCTGGCACAAACCCACCATATCTGGATGTCGAAGTCATCAAGTTTTTAAAAGCAAATGGTATCCGGCATTTGTTGGTTGATCTACCTTCTGTTGATAAAGAAGTAGATGGGGGAGCTTTAGTGTGTCATCGTACTTTTTGGGATTCTGAAATTAGTCAAGATTCTAAATCTACCATTACAGAGTTGGTGTACATACCAGAAGCCGTTGTAGATGGCCTGTATTTAATCAATTTGCAAGTGAGTCCGCTTGAGATGGATGCTGCGCCGAGTCGGCCGTTGTTGTATAAGCTTCAGAAGGCATAAATAGGTAGGATCATCTTTTGTACCTACGGCACAACATCATTATTGTGTTCGTTCACTACCGACATTCTGTCCCTACGGGACAATTTGCTTCTTGTTCTAAGTGCCCTTATTGTTCTCCTCTAAATGTTTGTCTTTCTTATTGCTGAGGCGAGACGCCTGCAGCGACGTGCTTTACCCTTCTCCTTACTGTCTTAATGTTTAGCTTTATCTTTAGCTAAGGCGGGACGCCAACAGCGACGCACATAGCCCCTTCCTTACTGTCTTAATGTTTAACTCTTTCTATTGCTGAGGCGGGACGCCTACAGCGACACACTTTGCCTCCTTCTCACTCTCTTAATGTTTAACCTTTTCTTTTGCTGAGGCGAGACGCCTACAGCGACGCACTTTACCCCTTCCTTACTGTCTTAATGTTTAGCTTTTTGTTTAGCTGAGGCGAGACGCCTACAGCGACGCACATTGCCCCTCCTTATCTCTTAATGTTTAGCCTTTTCTTCATCACTAACATAACTATTCACACTCTTATGCAACTGCTCCAAAAAGAACTCGGTTAGACTGGCATCTACAAAGAATTCTGTGGTTAGTCCAGTCGTCTGAAATTTTGATGCAGATTCAAAGATGAAAGTCTCTATTGAATCACCATTGTATAAATAGACGTCAGTGGTTGCGACCGCTTTGTACTTGTTGTCAATGATACCTGTATTTGTTCTGTCAATGACAATGCTAAAATCTTCAACACAAATTTCCAATTGGTTTGAGGCTTTTACAAATCGATTTTTGCCTATGGTATAATCTAATGTGAAATCTGAAATCGTATCCAGTATCTCAGCCAATAGTGCCTCCTGGTTTGGTACAAATGTGATGATCGCTTTTTCAAATTCAATATTGTAGTTGTTCATTTCATGAATGATTTGCTCATTGCCGTTATGATCATTCACCAACATTAAGGAAGTCACTTTTTCATGTGTAAATGTAGCAGCACTGCATTCATACAATGGTGTATATCTTCCGACGAAAAGTCCAATGATTAGAGCAATAAGAAACAAGCTAGTTCTCATGTGTTGAATATAGAACGAATGGTATAAATGTATATTTTAATTAGATGAAAATCAACATTAGATAGACCATTGACATTTCATTTAGTTTTATATGACCTATTTCTATGTAGTGATCGCTTGATATGTCTTTTTGCCACGAATAAAATAGCCCCACACAATGGATTTGAGTATTCTACCACTAGTATTGGCTTCGGCGATCTTCAGTTGTTGTCTTTGACGACTCGTGTGTTTTCTTTTCTTCCACATCAGAATAGGATGGCTGACGATGTAGACAATTGCTTTACAAACAGCAAGACCAGATTTGGCTTGACCTGAAACCGCAAACTTTATAGCAGAAAGAATATCCAATACAAATCGAGTAGGTAATTTCCACAGAAGTGAACCCAAAGAATCATTTTTAAATCCGCTGATAAAATTATTTCTAAAATTAAGGTAGGTCTTTCGAGGATTATTGTAATCTAATGTCCCACCCCCAAGATGGTAGACAGTTGAAGATGGTACACAGCAAATCTTATAACCAGCATTTTTTAATCGCCAACACAAATCGATCTCCTCTTGGTGGGCAAAAAAGTCGGCATCAAAACCACCAAAGGCATCCATCAATTCAGCCCTGATGATAAAGGCAGCACCACTTGCCCAAAAGATATCTATTTCTGTATCGTATTGTTGTTGATCTTTCTCTACAGAATCAAAAAGCCTTCCTCGACAAAAGGGATAATTGAACATATCTAGAAATCCTCCTGCTGCACCTGCATACTCAAATTCGTCTCGACGCTCTAGAGATAAGATTTTTGGTTGTACGACAGCAATACGTTTGTCTCCATCCATTCTACCAATAATATCATCAAGCCAATTGTCTGTCACCTCTAAATCAGAATTGACCAAAGCGTAGTAGTTGGCATCAATTTGTTTGAGTCCCTCATTGTAACCTCCTGCGAAACCATAATTTTTTGTCAATGAAATGATCTTAACGTCTGGATAGGTTTTATTTAGGAATTCGACAGAATCATCAGTTGACGCATTGTCAATCACATACACTGAATATTTTCCTTTAGAATATGAAGTCAATAAAGAGGGTAGGTAGTTTTCCAGATATTGTTTGCCATTATAATTAAGCACGACAACGGCTACTTCATTTTTTTGTGTAGGCTGTGCCATTTTAAAAAGCTCTCTTACTTCTTTTTCATCTTGTTTTAATTGTGCTGTAAGAGCCTTAATGCCGTCAAATTTGACATCGCCTCTTATGTAGTCATGCAAGAGTAATTTAACTGTTGTCCCGTAAATATCTTGGGAAAAATCAAACAGATTTATTTCGATCACTTCTTTAAAGGATCCATCAATGGTTGGTTTTGTTCCAATGTATAGCATACCATTGTGATGAACACCATCGACCAATGCCTGTGCTGCATAAACGCCATGTTTGGGAATCAATTTATGCGTGTGATCTAATTCTAAGTTAGCAGTTGGAAATCCTATTTTCCTGCCAAGTTGTTGTCCTTTAACCACACGACCTGTCATTGGAAAGCTAGCCTCCAAATAAGAGTTGGCAAGTCTTATGTTGCCTTCAGATACTGCCTTTCTTATTTTAGTGCTACTGACTGTAATCGCATCAATTTCTTGAGCTTTTATCTCACTAAGCTCATAATTGTATTCTTCTGAAAAGGATTTCAATAATTCAATGTCTCCTTTTCGTTTTGCACCAAACTTATGATCATAGCCTATGACAATATGAGCAGGATTAAATTTGCCAACCAAAAAATCTTTGATGTAATCTTCTGGACTCATGGACGCAAATTCCCTCGTAAAGGGTACAATCACCACATAGTCAATGCCTGTCTCTCGAAGCGCATCCAATTTTTCGTTGATCGAATAAATCAAACGTAATGACTTATCATCAGGATTGATAACCAAACGAGGATGCGGCTCAAACGTAATGATAATGGAAGTGTAGTTGTTTTCTTTACCAATATTGACAATTTTTGAAATGATCTGACGATGGCCTGTATGGACACCATCGAATGATCCAATGGTAATCACAGACTCTCCGAAGGAAGGAAGATTATCTAGATTTCGACAGACTTTCATCAGTAATTTAACCTTGTTGTCATATATCAACGCAAATGTAGAAAACAAGCGCACTTAAGTATCAAACAATCTCTTATTATTTGTTCTTAATTGATGCCGATAGTACGTACTTAGCCACTTTAACTAATGTATGATTTTAGATTTCCAAGTACTCTGAGCTAAGCCCTAACGTCTTAAAGAAAGAGGGAAGCTGATGGAGAGGCCTTGCTAATTAATAGCGTTTTACAAATGCGAGACAATCGAAAAGGGGATAGCCGCCCGAAAAGCTAGAATCTCGCTTATACAATTTCTGCTCCTAACATCACATCTGGAATCGCAAAACCATCAACCAAACCTTCAATCTCTGGTCTTAATTCCTGGATCAATTTATTTTTCACACGTCTGATTGCTTTGCTTTTGGATCCTTCGAAAAAGTCATTCTCCATAAACCAGCCTTTTTCATCTTCTATTGTAGTAAGTGCATATAAGTCACAAACTTTATTCATGATGTTTTTAACTCCAGCATCTTCACAACTATCCACTGCTTTAATGAATGACTTCAATACAATATTGTCAATATAAGCATGCGCACTCGCCAACATATGTGTTTGACATTTTAAGAATGCCTGGTATGGATCAACGCGTTTTTTCAAGTAATCCTGCATGCGTTGACTTAAAGAAATCAACAGCTTTTGCTCCCGATACATGAATGCGTCTTTGTGGAATTCTCTACTCAATAAGTGCTCGACACTTGTATTTCTGGTTTGTACGGGATTTAATTCTGTCACTTTATTGCTAAATCTTGTGTACAGATATTTAATGACAGCTCGATAACCTTCATCGTGAAAGGATTGCTTGAATTCTGTCAATTGCCCTTTTGCAACCAATTGCATTAAAACAGTATTATCGCCTTCAAATGTGGTGAAGATATCTGTGTCTGCTTTTAAATCTGCAAACCTATTTTCTTTCAAATATCCTTTTCCACCACACGCTTCTCGGCACTCTTGAATTGTTCGTGTGGCATGCCAGGTTGCTTTAGATTTTAAGCCTGCAGCTAAAGTCTCTATATGGCGCATGTCACCGTCTGTGTTGTTTGTGTATTTATCTGCGAGTCGACGGAGTGCAAAATAGTAAGCATAGGTTTTTGCTACTAAAGGAATTAAGCGATGCTGGTGAGTTGGATAATCCATGATTAATGTTTCAGGTAGATTATCCTTGGCATTAAATTGTCTTCGTTTTAATGCATACTTTGTTGCAATGGTTAATGCAGATT
>CALLFA010000084.1 GCA_937997635.1 uncultured Saprospiraceae bacterium
GCAAGCTCACTTGTTGGGGCGTTCGCAAGCTCACTTGTTGGGGCGTTCGCAAGCTCACTTGTTGGGGCGTTCGCAAGCTCACTTGTTGGGGCGTTCGCAAGCTCACTTGTTGGGGCGTTCGCAAGCTCACTTGTTGGGGCGCTCGCAGGCTCGCTCGTTGGGGCGTTCGCAAGCTCACTCGTTGGGGCGCTCGTAAACTCGCTTGTTGGGGCGCTCGTAGACTCGCTCGTTGGGGCGCTCGTAAACTCGCTAGTTAGGACGCTCGCAAGCTCGCTTTTGGAGAAATTTACAGCCTATAAAGGGACTGGTCATTAAGCCAACAAGGCGCCAGCCGACCCAACAAGTGAGCATCGCGAACGACCCAACAAGGCGTCAGCCGACCCAACGAGGCGTCAGCCGACCCAACGAGGCGTCAGCCGACCCAACAAAGCTCAACATAAAAAAACCTTCTCCCATACACTATTTTTGTAATTTTCACGATATAGTAGTTGATAACCTCTTCATGAATATTAGACGTTCCGTTTTTATTGGCTTTTTACTAATCAGTGTTGCTTCGTTAAAGGGTCAAGACACTCAATTTTATCAGGCTTTTGCCTCTCCGTTGACTTTAAATCCAGGGACAACAGGAATGATTCCTGGCAACTATAGGATTTCAAGTATATATCGTGATCAATGGCGTGCAATAGTTGATCAACCAGTCTCTACCTTTTCTGTTTCGGGAGATACGCGATTTTCTGTTTCGAAAAAGCGAGAAAACAAGGATTTTTTAGGCGTAGGTATTCATTTTCTTTCTGATAGAATTGGCTTTATTTCATTTACGACTAATCAGCTGGGGGTCTCTCTAGCCTATCACAAGTCTTTGAATGAAAAACTTAAGCAGTTTTTGAGTTTTGGAGCTCAGTTTGGCATAACACAAAGAAATATCAACTATGAGAACCTAAATTTTGAAGATGAATTTAATGGTGTTGCAGCGTATACAGATCCAACAGGTGAGACATTTGCGCCTAACAATTTTGGTTTTGCAGATCTATCAATCGGACTAAACTACCAAATTCAACCATTTAAAGAATTCAGTGTATATGCTGGTGGTTCATGGTCGCACGTGAATGCACCCAATATTGTTTTTGATAAGGAAGATGAAAATTTACCCGTTTCAACATTGTTTCGCAAAATTCAACTATACGCCGGTTTCAACTATAATTTTAGTCAACAATGGATAGTAAAACCAAGAGTTAATGCGGTCTTACAAGGACCACATCAACAAGTAATCCTCGGCTCACACATCACCAAACAACTGACAGATAAATTTAGTGAGACCGTAGAATTTGGACTAGCTACACGAATAGTCAATAATGTTGATGGCTTTGGACCTG
Source organism: uncultured Saprospiraceae bacterium (assembly GCA_937997635.1). Classification (GTDB taxonomy): domain Bacteria; phylum Bacteroidota; class Bacteroidia; order Chitinophagales; family Saprospiraceae; genus CALFUK01. Next base: position 1,374 of record CALLFA010000084.1, read on the forward strand.
AATCCATCATTGCTTCTTTTGGCATGGATCTTAAAGGAAAAGTGGTCGGGTTTAGTTATGAATTTAACATTGAACCAATCAACAACAATTTTAGAAATCAAGGTGTCTTTGAGTTGTCATTCACCTACATTGGCGAATACGACAACGAAGTATTCTTCTGTCCAGAATTTTAATCTAACTCTTGTATGAGTCTGATAAGCCGGTGGGTAGAGGATGCATCTCCCCCTACTGCATTTGCTTGTTCGACAGCTTTATATGCATATTTCATTGCGCCTTCTTTATCCCTAAGCATGTAGCACAAGGCTGCAACCGTATCATTGTTAAAATAGTTATCATCCAAAGCAACGGACTCCAATGCAATTGCTTTTCCTTTTTTGAAATGATCTTCTTCTGTCCCAAGTTCGTATACAATCCATGCTAGATTATTCACAAATTCCCAATCCTCTGGTTTCCATTGGAACGTGTAGAAATACGCCATATTGGTGAATATTGTCACGTCCTCAATTTCATTGTTGGCCATCAATTGATTTAAGTATAGTCGATCTGTTAGCCTTTGTGATTGTTTCGGGAGTAGTTCTTGGATTTTAGCAATCACATCTTCATCAGTAACTTCTGGACCAAAGCTGCCGTGAATGGCATTCAACAGTTTAGTGTCCACTTTATCTCTACCAATATGTGTATAAAAGTCTTCTAGATTATCCACCATATGCACGAATAATCTGTCGTCAATATTGATGCCTACATTGTCATAAATGAATTTTGCATTTTGCTCTCCAGACAGATCAGATTGGGTAGCAAGATATTCTTTGACAATTGCTTTACTATTTTCCAATCGCAAAAATTTGAGTAGCATGGCATATTCTAAAAGAAAAGAAGCATTGGTCAAATTGGCATCGTGATTCTTTTGAAAGTATGCGAGATTAGTTTTAGGTTGAATCGCTCCTTCCGCAATTTGCATTAATTCACTCACGTTATAGGCACCCAAAGCCATATGTTGAATGTCACCATCTGCTGTCAAAAAATAAAACGTAGGATATGCAGGAGGCGCATATTTCTCCGCGAAAGCAACACCTTTACCTTCTTCAAGATTTATTTTCACATTGACAAATGAATGATTAAAGTACTCACTCAGTTGAGGATCGTTAAAAACATGAGCATCCATCCATTTACACGGGCCACACCACGTTGTATAACCATCAACGAAAATCAGCTTATTTTCCTTTTTAGCTTTGCGCATCGCGTTATTCAAATCATTCTTTATGAAGTCTACTTGTTGAGCATAAATGCTACCAACAAACAAAAACAATACTAGTGTTACAATGCGATTCATACCTACAAATTAAGTCTTATTAATGAATGAATATGTGCTTTAACCGAACCTTATGATTCTTTTATAAGAGAATGTAAAATTGCTGATAGTTTGTCTCCTTGTACTTTCCAGGAATAGTTTGATCTTACAAATGAAAGTGCAGCATCTCTATGGAGATTGTACAATTCTTCATCTCGTAATAATTTCAGAGTATGAGAGATGAAGTCCTTGGCAGAAAAGCCAATCATGATCTCGTTTTGATCTGCTTTTATGGATGAGTTTACTATCGTACTCGTCACACATGGCAGCCCCATTGCCATTGCTTCAAGAATTTTATTTTGTTGCCCTGCACCAGTGAATATTGGTGCTACAAATACTTTGGCTGAGGCATAAGCATCTCTAATGTCGGGCAAGTCAGCCTGGACATCTATATAATCGTTAGCTATGTCTTTTATTTTTAATGTTGGCCTCGCACCAGCGATCAACACTTTAAGCGAAGGATATTTAAATCTTAAACTTGGTAGAATTTTCTTTTTTAAGAAATAAATGGCTCTTTGATTCGGCGCATATCCCAGATTGCCAACAAAGCAAATATCATAAGTTGGCTTTCGATCTTGTGGTTTATACTTTTGGATGTCTACCCCATTAGTGACTATATGTACAGAAGGAATATTTAATTCCAGGCGATCGTTTTCGGAAATGACAGTGGTTTCATCAAACCACTCCAATACTTTTTGTTCAAATTGCTGTAAGCGTTTAGCTTCATTTTTGAAAACGGCTTTGCGGATGCCTGAAGAATAGCTCGCATCTCTAAGTGCAATGGTCGAAAATGCATCCATATAATCAAGTACTTTGGGCACACTCAAATCCTGAGCATACAATGCAGTTCGTAACAATTGAAAGTAAGCAAGGTCCGGCTTAAAATCATCAATGACTTTTCGCATCTCACGATGTATGCTCTCAGAATAAAAATATCGGACCTGAATTGGTTCAGTATGTTTGAAACTTAATGAACTGTTGGCAATACTTTTCCATTTAGGCAAAATGAAGACGTGAATTTCTTGGCAAAATGTACTTAATTTACTTTTGTGATCTTCAGGTACATCTGTATCGTTTAGGCATATCAGACAGATACTGAATTCACTAGACAGATGTCTGATTTGATGATACATACGTAGTTTATCTCCTTTTACTAAAGGGAAGGGGAATCGAGAACATACTATCACCAAGCGTGGCTTCATTAGCTAATTTGGCGCGAATATAATTGAAGTCAGGATGAATTTCTCGTCTTAACTTCAATTAACAGTTTATACAGCTGTTTTGATAGTTTTTCTTGATTGTAATTATCGATGATGAATTCATTGGCTTTCTTTTTTATTAGCGAGAGCTTATCTTCATTTTGATGTAAAGTGTTTATCAAATGTGCGAATTCATCTGCTTTGTTAGCTATAAACGCTTCTTCACCATCCTTAAGCTCTATCCCAGAGATACCGACTGATGTTGATATGACTACTGTACCCGCAGCCATTGCTTCCAAAATTTTAATCCGAACGCCACTGCCAATAAATAAAGGAGCAATGAGAACATCTAGACGATCCAAAAAACGGCGAGCATTAGGTACTTCAGCATGTTCTGTAACTCCTTGTATTTTGGCATATCGCCCTTTAGGGTATTTACGACCAGCTAGATGCAAGTGAATATTGGGTTGATGTATAAAAAACGGCTGCCACACTTGTGTTATAAACCAGTCTAGTCCTTTAATATTCGGTTCCCAATCCATCGCTCCAATAAACCCAACATGCAGTTTACCAGGCTCTACACGAGAATGATCGACTTTAGTTTTTACATTCTCGATCCCAACGGGTTGATAATGTACATGCTTTGGATCCAATAGGCCACTATTTAAGACCCACTGATGATCCATCGTGCTTATGGTTAAAACCTTGTCTACTGATGATACAATGCCTACAGTGTATTGTTCTATTTGTTTACTCAAGGATTTGAATATCAATTTTTTAGCTAGGTTTTTAGATTGTATGGAGCGTTGCTGCCAAATATGAAACTCAATATTGTGGAGCCGCAATACGATTCCAGAATTTGGTGAAACCTGACGTATGATCTCAATGTAAGAAGTTGTATAAATCGTTTCTAATAATACGATATCGTATTCCGTATGGGTCAAATAACGTTCAAGTCTTTGTGCAAGTTCTGAAGAGTGAAAACGGTTGATGTTATACGTCTTTCCAGTAAAGCTATCTCGAACTAATGCCATAGGATCGATGCTCAAATCGTGATTGATGAACTCTATCTCACGATAGCTGCACAAATTTTTTCTTGCTACAGTTTCGTCCGTTTGATGCTTATTGGTATGCAAGGTCAGTAAATCTATTCGAACACCAGATAACGATGCTAATCCCTTTGCAAGTGCATGACTAGCAACAGATTCACCATCGCGCTGCGGATAAGGTATTTTCTTGGAGATTTGAAGTATATTTAACTGTTTCACTTGAACTATGAAGGTAGCACTCTGGTTGGAATCCGTGTGTTTTAGCCTAAATTCATTTTCTTTGTGGACACATTATGTTAGAAGCTCAAAATATATACAAATCATACAAAGGACTACAAGTACTAAAAGGAACTAATATTTCTCTAGGGCCGTCTGAGATCGTTAGCATCACAGGAAAGTCTGGTTCTGGAAAAAGTACCTTCCTTAACATCCTTGGCACTCTAGATCAAGCTGATTCTGGTACGGTAAAAATAGCCAACCAAGAAATTGGAAGTCTAACTGAGAAGCAGTTGGCTAAATTTAGAAATGAAACGATCGGTTTTGTCTTTCAATTTCATCACTTGCTCCCAGAATTTACTGCATTAGAGAATGTCTGTATTCCTGCATTCATCCAGAAGAAAGATAAATCAAGCGTTATCCCAAGAGCAAAAGAATTGTTAGACTATTTGGGCTTGTCTGAAAGACTGGAGCATAAGCCAGGTCAGTTATCAGGAGGAGAGCAGCAAAGAGTTGCAGTAGCACGTGCATTAATAAACAAACCAAAAATAATCTTTGCAGATGAGCCGTCTGGTAATTTAGACAATGCGTCATCTGATGAATTACATCAATTAATTTTTAAACTTAGAGAAGATTTTCAACAATCATTTGTTATTGTGACGCACAATCTAGAATTAGCAGAAATGAGCGATCGCAATTATCATTTGGTCAACGGTATTTTAGAAAATGGCGAACCGACATTTGAAAAAGAATCCTAAAGACAAAAAGGATATTTTCGATTACATTTTGGATCTCATCGACTTGAGTAAGGGTGTGGACCATGAAGCGACTATTCAGGAAATCAATGAGAAAAAAACAATCTATGGTGCAAATGCTTGGATGCTCATGTGCTCCATCATGATTGCATCCATTGGCCTGAACACAAACTCTCAAGCCGTGATTATTGGGGCCATGTTGATATCTCCGTTGATGTCTCCCATCCTAGCTATTGGTATGGGAGTTGCCATCAATGACAGGAAAACACTGTGGGAGGCACTGTATCATTTCGGTATTTCAATTTTAATTGCAATTGCTACGTCGACATTATTTTTTATGATATCGCCTCTCAAGGAATTTACAGAACAAATTGCAGCGAGGACTGCACCAACCATATTTGACGTATTGATCGGTGTTTTTGGTGGTATCGCAGGTATCGTTTCGATTGCTAGAAAGGATATTTCTACAACTATACCTGGTGTCGCCATTGCAACTGCGCTTATGCCTCCTTTGTGTGTGTCAGGCTATGGTATTGCTATTGGAGATGCCAAAATTGCTTTTTCATCCTTTTACCTCTTTTTTATCAATGCATTCTTTGTTGCATTTTCAACTTATGTGATCATTCGGTATTTAAATTTCCCTTTCAAAGAATTTGCAACGCCAGATGAACGCAAAAAGAACATGAGATATGTGTACCTGTTTTCATTATTTATGATCATTCCAAGCTTAATTATCTTTAGAAATGTGTGGTTGGAAGCTGACACAAAACGAAAAGTAAATCAATTCATTGTAAGCACAATTGGAGACCATCAAATTTATCTTGATGAATATGAAATTGTGAAAAACATCGATAATACTAAAACACTATACTTGCGAGTCTGGGGAGATGTCATCCAAAAAGAAGACGCACCTTTATTTAATGAAGGACTAAAAAAAGTTAACCTTAGAAATACAACAGTGGAAATATTGCCGACATCTGAGATACCACTTGATAAAATTAAAGAAATCGAGGAAGAAATAACGAACCTGTACTCTTCTAAGTCAGATCTGAAACAACTTTTAGAACAACAGCAACAAGTATTGAATAACATGCAAGAGATTGACTCTATCAAAACAGACACCAACATTAATGATGTAGAAATTGAATTGAAAACGCTATTTCCAGAATTGGAATCTGCAATAATAGCTCAAAAAGAATATCAATCTGTAGATTCAACCAATCAAGACATGCATCTGGTTATTCTCAAATGGAATAAAAAAAGCAAACGTAGTGATGATCAAAAAATTCAGGATTTCCTAAAGTTGAGGGTGAATGTAGATTCTATTCTAATCGTTTCAGAAAATTGATCTTTTATTAGTGAAGTGTTGTTTCTACTTTAATGATGGGTTTTGGATAATCTTTTCCCAATAAAATTTGATATTCACTCAGTTCTTGATCTGAAAATTGAGCAGGATAATGAATCATATTAGATGGTAAGGCATTGAGTTCTGGACACCACTTTCGAATCAGCCTAGCTTCAGGGTCATATTTTTTTGATTGCTTGACAATATTGAATACGCGATTTTCTCTTGAATCGGTACCAACACCAGCCAAATAATTCCAATTCCCCCAATTGCTGCAAGGGTCATAATCTATGAGTAACGATTCGAAGCACTCTGCTCCCATCTGCCAATTGACACCCAAATTATTGATTAAAAAGCTAGCAACATTTTGTCTGCCACGATTGGACATAAATCCTGTAGCATTGAGTTGCCTCATATTCGCATCTATGAATGGATAGCCAGTCTGACCTGATGACCATATTCGAAAAAGTTTATGATTGTTTGACAAATCAACTCTGGGTGATCCTTTAATACCACCATTTAAAAATATTTTCTCTTCATACTTCTTTGCCATTAATCGGAAGAAGTCTCGCCACAAAAGCTCGAAAAACAACCAATACGTCGATTCATTTTGTATCTGTTCTTTTTCGAATTTCATTAATTCTGCCATGATTAATTTTGGCGATAAACAGCCTTGAGAAAGATATGCTGAAAACTTGGAGGAATAGTCCATCCCTTCAGATTCGTTTCTGGTTTCTTTATAACTGGCAATTTTTTTAGATTCCCAGATATAATAGTTAAGTCTTTTTAAAGCTTCAGTCTCTCCCCCTTGTAGATAAGGTGTAAAATCAAGAAGCATATTAAATTCAGCCAGGTCAGGAATCTCACCTTCTTCTAAATCAGGTGCTCCACTCGTTGCACCTTCAAAGTCAATAATTATTGGCTTACGAATCAAGGTAATTTTTTCAACTTCTTTTCGAAATGCTGTAAAACTATCCGGTGTATGTGTTATTGGAAATGGCAAATCAGCTGTGTAGTAAAGCATTTTACCACGTGAATACCGTACTTCTTGACCGATTGTCCATAATTTTGATTCAAGCTGATCTTGCACATATAGCTCTTCTGTTGTTCTCTCTCTGTTACAAAAGACCCAACTTGTTTTATGTTCTGTTGCAATTTCAGCGATTATTTCTTCAGGCTTACCAACACGAACAATTAATGGTAATCCGTAGGAATTGAGTTTAGAACGCAAGTCTATGATCGACTCAATGATAAATTGGGCTCTAAACTTGTTTGTTTTAGGATGACCAAATCGGGTTTTCCCCATAAAAGAGCGAATATCGAAGACAAATACTGGTATAATTTCTTTCGTAGACTGCAATGCATCTGAAATCGCCTCATTATCATGTATACGCAAATCTTGCCTGAACCATATTATCGCTTTTTTATTCATGTTAATTCGGTATATAAAAACAATATAAACATTTAGAAGTTTTACATTTGGGTAAGAATTATCTAATCATGAAAACATTACTTGGATCCGCAGTCTCATTACTGCTTATATTAGCTTCCTGCAATCTAAATCAAGCTGAAAGTAGCGAACATGAATATGTCTTGAAAAAACTCCATAATGAGGTAATGGAGATACACGACTCCGTGATGCCACGCATGTCTGAAATAGCTAAGCTCAAACGCGAAATGAAAAAAATGCTAAACGACAACGCCAACTCAGCAAAAGCGGACAGTATTCAACAACTTGTGTATCAATTGGGAGAAGCAGATGAAGCCATGATGAACTGGATGGGAGAATTCAAAAAACCAGATTACAGCAATTTTGAACAAGCAAAGTCTATATACACGAAAGAAAAAGTAAAGATTGAATCAGTTAGGGATAAAATGATCACCACTATTTCAAAAGCTAAAGCGTTCCAATCCAGACTATGACAAAATTTCTTCCAGCCCTTGTATTGATTTGTCTCCTTTCTGCATGCAAACAAGAAACTGGCGTACTTCCATATATAGGTTTTCACGAATTTGAAGGAGCAGATACGATTTATCATAAAATCCCAGAATTCAACTTCTTGAATCAAGATAGTGTATTGATTAATAACGACTCGTTCAATGACTTGATCTATGTAGCTGATTTTTTCTTTGTGAATTGTCCTTCCATTTGCCCAAAGGTAAAACAACAGATGTTGCGCATTCATGATAAGTTTAAAAATGAACCTCGACTTCAATTGATTTCTTACACTCTAGATCCGAAAAGAGATACCATTCCTGTATTAGCGTCCTATGCAGAAAAAATTGGAGTGAAAAGTGATAAATGGCACTTTCTCAGATCAGATACAGAAGATGTCATGGAATTGGCTGATGAGTACTATGTACCAGCATTTGTCGATCCAGGAGCACCAGGTGGATTTGATCACAGTGGAAAACTCATGTTGATCGATAAAGACAGACACATCAGAGGTTTTGCAGAAGGTACAGATCCAGAATCCGTCACTGATTTTTTTGGAACTATTGAGCAATTGTTGAATGAACAGTTTGATCAATAAATCATCAGCACTCTTCCTTATCGCAAGTTTACTTCTTGTATGGTCATGCCAAGAGCAACGATTTGTGCAAGGCGAACGGATCTACAACAGCTATTGTCAAAATTGCCACATGGAAGAAGGACAAGGATTGGGAAAATTGATCCCTCCCCTCAAAGATTCAGATTATTACGAACAACACTACAAAGACCTCGTGTGTATTATAAAATATGGCATGACACAACAGATTGTTGTCAACGGTATACATTACGAAGAAAACATGCCAGGGGTAAAACATTTAACGACTGCTGAGTTGAGCAATTTGATTAATTATATGAATAGTAAGTGGTATCCGAATATAGCCCTCGTCACACCAAATGGCATAGAAGGAACATTTAACCAGTGTACAGAAAATGTGAAATGATCCCGAAAGAAGATCAATGTGTGCTAATTGCTGGCAATCAATGCCACAAATACTTTGTTGGGATTTGGCCAAATATTACATTCAAATGAGCGATTCTAGCCGTCATTATTAATAATTTCACGATGTTCTCGAAATGAATTACGAAGAATTCACAAAAAGCTTAAAGGAGACTTCTCCATCGTCTGAGATGTCAACCCAGCTTCAAGCCTTGTGGTATGAGAAGAAAGGCGATTGGAATAAAGCCCATCATCTGGTTGACCCTTCTGATGATCCCAATGATATGCACATTCATGCTTATTTACACCGCAAAGAAGGAGATAAGTGGAATGCCAATTACTGGTATCAACGTGCTGGTCAATCATATCCTTCTATGACTTTGGACGACGAGTGGGAGCAATTGGTAAAACTCAATCTCGGTTAAAATCCTTTAGCTCGATTTACGGTGATACGTAGATACCAGATCCAGTAAGCTACTCCTATATTGTTGCGATAATTAGGGTTAATTGCTAAATCAGCTGTCAAATTTCCATTGTTACTCTATCAATGATGTTCTATAAATGATAAATAATTCTATATATAAAAATTTTATATATAGCAACATATGTAAATAATCTTATATAATTCTTATTTCATATATCAACAACTACGAAAACCATCGCTGATATCCTCAAAGTGAGCTAAATTGTTAAAATCGAACATAAAACAACTTTGGTATAATGATTGCAATCTAGGTAGTATATGTAGTTTAATTGCTACTGTTAAAACCAACCGCAGCCTCAAAGCAATCTTGTTTTGGGGCTTTTTCATTTCTAATATGTTCTGTAATGAATATATGTTACCTTTGCACCAAACAAGTCATTACCCTCAATGGGAGATATATCAGTACTAATAATTTTCTTTCTCGTTTCTATTGTCTTTTCTTTTCTCTGTAGTATATGGGAAGCCGTGCTTTTGAGTATCACACCTTCTTATGTGCAGGTCAAAATGCAAGAAAAAAGCGCTATCGGAGACAAATTACAGTCATTCAAAGAAAACATAGATCGGCCGCTGGCTGCAATTCTTACTTTAAATACGATCGCGCATACTGCTGGAGCGATTGGTGTAGGTGCTACGGCATCAAAAATTTGGCCAGGTAATTTCGCCGCAGCAATCGTTTCTGTTGTCATGACTTTAATGATTCTCTTTTTATCAGAAATAATACCAAAGACAATTGGAGCTAACAATTGGAAGTCACTAGCACCATTTACAGTGAAGAGTTTAAATGTCGTTATCTGGCTTCTCTACCCTCTTGTTTGGTTTAGCCAGATCATTACCAAGATGCTCAAAAAAGAAAAGGGTAAATCTGTGCTGAGTAGATCTGACTTTATGGCCATGGGTCAAGTAGCATCTAAAACAGGTGTCTTAGAAACAGGTGAATCTAGGATATTAGAGAACTTGTTG
>CALLFA010000085.1 GCA_937997635.1 uncultured Saprospiraceae bacterium
CGTATAAGTGCCGGCAGGGATATTCATCAAATCTTCCGTATTCTGGCCTGTACTCCAGGAGAAGGAATAGGGTAGTGTGCCACCTGAGATACTCGCATCAATACTTCCAGTTGCATCGCCATTACAAAGAATATCAATTTGCGTCGTAGAGAATTCTAATAAAGGCGGTTCAGCAATACTATATGTTTCAGAAATTGTACAATTGTTACTGTCTGTTACAGTTAAGTCATAAGTACCCATAGGGATTGCAGGTCTATCTTCAGTGGTAATACCGTCATTCCATAAGAATCTATAAGGTGGGGTACCTTCTGAAATTGAAATGTCTATAGTGCCTGAATTCTCACCAAAGCAAATGACGTCCTCTGTAGTTCCGCTTAGTATTAAAGCAGTAGGTTCTGTGATGTCAAAATTTTCGAAAAACTCACAGTTATTGTTGTCTGTTATTGTTACTGCGTAGTTGCCAGCGGGTATATTTTGTCTGTCTTCCGTTGTGACTCCATCATTCCACAAATAAGTATATGGCATTGTACCACCTGTTACAGTTAAATTTATACCTCCTGTAGCATCACCATTACATAAAATATCAACTTGCGAAGAAGTTAATTGTAATGGAGGTGGTTCATTGATTACATATGTATCAGAAATCGTACAATTGTTATTGTCAGTTACTGTAAGACTATAGGTACCCATCGGAATTGAAGGTCTATCTTGTGTAGATACACCGTCATTCCATAAGAAGCTATACGGAGGCGTACCTTCCGAAATTGAAATGTCTATGGATCCTGAATTTTCACCAAAGCAAACAACATCTTCTAAAGTCTCAGTGAGTATCAAAGCTGTCGGTTCATTGATGGTAAAACTTTGGATCAATTCACAATTATTACTATCTGAAATGGTAACTGAATACATGCCAGCAGGAATATTTGGTCTGTCTTGAGTTGTCACTCCATCGTCCCACATGTAAGTGTATCCAGGTGTTCCACCAGTGACTGTAAGGTCTATCATTCCACTTGAGTCACCGTTGCAAGCAACATCTTCACTTGTAGACGAAGCTTGTAATGGCGTTGGTTGTGTAAGCGTAACACTTTCGAATTGGGTACAATTGTTAGCATCTGTAACAGTGAGCGAGTAAGTGCCTACAACTAGATTAGATATATCTGAAGTTGTTTGTCCATTGCTCCATAAAAAGGTATATGGCATAGTACCTCCTGTTGTCATAGAGTTGACCGCGCCAGTTGCATCGCCGTTACATAGGTTGTTTTGAGGCGTTAAATTTACAACTAAGAGTGAGGGTTCTGTTAAGACCGCTCCAACAGTTGTTGTGCAATTGTTTTGATCTGTTACAGTTACGACATATGCACCTACAGGGATATTGTTTCGATCTTCTGTAAGCACGCCATCATTCCATAAAAATGTAAATGGCATAACGCCCCCAACAACCGTGACGTCTATACTTCCTGTCGCATCTCCATTACATAAAATACTAACTGAACTCGCTGTTGCGACAAGCAATGGTGGTTCGGTTAGTGTTACGCTGGTCATTTCAGTACATCCGTTAGCATCTGTTGTTGTCACTGTGTATGTACCTGCAGGTAGATTCAATCTATCTTCTGAAGTTACGCCATCATTCCATAAATAAGTGTAACCAGGTGTACCACCTGTAGCTGTTAAATTTATACTTCCAGTACTTTCTCCGTTACAAGCAATATTGACTTGTGTAGAGGCTAATTCTAATAACGGGGGTTCTAAGATATCAATCGATAAGACAACAGTTTCGTTGCAATCGTCGGTCACTGTCACAATATTAGTGCCTGGCTGAAGCATTGTTGCTACTGGTGTAGTCTCGCCGCTCGGACTCCATAAGTACGTGTAAGGTTGGTTACCTTCAGTGGCGAGAACACTAGCAGAACCATCATCATCACCAAAGCAAGTGATGTTTTGGATAAACGTTAAATTGGCTTCTAAGCAGCCAATAGCATCGTCTATATAATTAACATTCGGAGGGTTTTCGCATGATGTCGACACTCCATCGGCGTCGATGACAAGTCCACATTCATTGATAGCAGCGGCAGGCATGTCATAGTTATCTGAGATTTCGGAGTCGTTTACATTTGGATTGCTGTTCGTACAAGCTTCAACTGCGTCAGGGCATCCATCACCATCACTATCGAGATCTAAGAAATCTGGGATTCCATCCATATCAGTATCGATTGGAGCATCAGTACAGACATCAACAAGTACACCAGTACTTTCGCCGCCATCCATTTGATAAATGCCATCACCATTAGCATCAAGGGAACAATCTTCTAAAGTCAGATTGATCATGCCACAAGCTTCAATTGCATCAGGTATACCATCATTATCAGAATCTAGGTCAAATGCATCTATTATCCCATCTCCGTCGGTATCAGGTCCTGAGCATGTAGGAAAAGGTGTTGGCACAAATGTAAATGATCCACCATTACCAGGTCCTAAGTCAAAATAGGTGAGCGTCATATTGTCTATACAATCGTCAAATTGTAAAGTGAAACTATGAGCTTCTACGTCGCCCATACCAGGTTCTACTTGATTGTTACATAAACTGCTCAATTGATTTGCCCCATCAAAATTAATACACACACCTACATCAGTTAGTGTAAATGAAACTGGAACACCACCATTAGTCCCCTCTACAATAATGGCATCTGTTCTATCTAAATCAAAAACGGTGATACTGAATTCACATACTAACTCCGTAAACGTGTAAATCTCAGAGAGGGTCTGAGATGGATCCTGTGAATTTACGCCCAAAAGCAAACCATTTTGATTTCCTGTATGCCTATTTGAAATTTCAAATTCATCTAGAGTGGCTCCTCCTGAAAAACTTGTGTCTACTTGAATGAGTGCTCCATTGACACCTCCGACAACAATTTGAGCATTATTAAAGTCATTAATGGCATCAAGTGAACCCATTGGGAAAAGTGCATCGAGATCAACGATTTCACAAATAACACCTTCATCGATGTCCGTGATACCGTCATTATCACTATCTAAATCAATAAAATCCTGAATACCATCAAAGTCTTTATCAGACGCCATTTGAGCTTGCAATGGCACGACAAGAATAAAGAGCATAATAGTGACAGAATATCTATGGTAGATAGACTTGGGGGTGTATAATTGTTTCATTAAGAAATTGTATAAACAATTTCTGGAGCAGTTCAGATGCGAATTCATTCTAAATTGGCTTCAATACATAACGAATTTAGTTAAAAAATGCTAAATTTTAACATTTGGAACAGTTATGATCACTTTTATTTTACTTGTTTTACTAAATAAAAAGAGCCACCGCAATACAAGATTGCGATGGCTCAGCAAGAAAAATCTGAATCTAATTCTTGATCCGTATACTTTTATCTAGTAACGATTATTCTCTTTGCAGTTTGTGTGTTATTTTCATCAATAACCTGAAGTGTATACATTCCAGCTTGTAAATCGCGGACATTAAGTTCAGCAACTTTGTCATTGATGTTATTTCTAGTCATGACCACTCTACCTGTCGCATCGTACAATCTCAATGTAACCATTGACGCGCTTTCTACAAATAATATATCTGTAGTCGGGTTAGGGTAGGCTGATACTTCTACTTCCGAATCGAAATCGACTTCGCTTTTTAAAGTGGTGAGACTTCGTGACTCAGATTTATCATGACTTGCTATTAAGCCAGAACCATATCCGATTGTTACACAGTAGTCTTCAACTTCACCAAAGTCGAATTTGTCACATGAATTTCTGGCAACAGAACCTTTCTTCATGATAATTCTCATTCTAGTGTTTCCTGCTTTAGCATTTGCAGGGACAACGATTGTACCAGATAGGGTATTCGTACCTGTTCCAGTTGCAATATATTCTCCTGCGTCTCTAAAGTCGCCGTCTTGGTTGTAATCAATAAAAGCACTCCAGTATACTGGGTATCTTTGAGAAGTAGAGTAACCCGGTGTCAAAGCAAGGTGCGTTGCCGCTCCTGCAGTCAATGGGGCACATCCACTAAATTGCTTATACCCTCCATTATTTCCTGAAGTATTGTTGATTGGTCCAAAGACAACATTTTCAATCCAAGTAATACTACTGTCATTTCCTGAAGAAGGACAGTAACTTAGAGAAGATGAACCTGTGTTTTGTGGTGCAGCAACATTTATGTTGAAAGAACAATTAGCAACATTTCCACATGCATCAGTCGCTTGGTATGATATCGTATAATTACCAGCTGTAAATACCGAACCACTAGCAGGACCTCCTGTCTGGACAACATTCATACAAGAAGCAGGAATCTCCATTATGTATTCAAGAGCCTTATTGTTGTATTGATCATTCCACTGACCATCTGCTAACAACTCCACGAAATCTTGGAAATCCTGGTAATTGTTTGGCTGACCTGGGTACCAGTTAGTATAAGATAAACCAGAACCATCAACCCATTGGAATGTACCTTCAGTCGAAGAGTCACTTAATCCAATGTAAGCAGATTGTATTGTCAATAGTCCAGCTAAGAATGAATTTTCTTGCGCATTATTAATGATTGCTAAATGACCACCATTTGCTACACTTGTTGCTTGTGCGTCAGCCCACAAAGCTGGTTCATTTGAACAATAGTAATGACTTCCGCCTAATGATCCCATGTAGATGAATCCGGCTATAGGACTAGGTGCAGCTCCACTGCTACCATTGCAGTTGCTGCAACAAGTTGTCGCTTGAGGGTCATTCCACGTTACTACAGCACCGGCAACTGAATTCAGTTCTATACTTTGATCAGGGATGCAATTCAATGAAATACCACCGCTGACAACGACATCAAAAGAACACACTTCAGAATTACCACAACCATCTGCAGCTGTATATTCTATAGTGGTTGAGCCTGGGCTAAATACTGATCCAGGAGCTGGTCCAGCTGTCTGAACGATACTGTTACATTTGATTTCAACGATGTACTCAAGTTTGACATGATTGTACTGATCATTCCATTGACCATTACTCAACATTTCACAATAATCTTGAAAATTCTGATAGTTATTAGGCTGACCTGGATACCAGTTGGTATATGATAATGGCGTACCATCTGTCCAGATGAAATCACCTTCTACGACACCATCACTACAACCGATGAATGCGGATTGTATGGTTAAGAGACTTGCTAAGTATGCATTTTCCTGTGCATCTTCTACGATAGCTAAGTGTCCTCCTAATGCTTGTGCATTAGCGTTAGCATCTGGCCAAGTTGATTTATCTAATGAGCAGAAGTATCTGCTTCCTCCTAATTGACCCATATATACGAATCCAGGTATAAAGTCAGTATCACAACTTGCCGCACATGAGCTTGAGAATGATGGAATATCCCAAGTTACATTGGTACCAGAGTTACAATCTACCACGATATCATCTGGGCAATTTGAAAATCCTGATCCTGAACCTTGGTTACAAACAACATTGACTACAAATGAACATGAAACAACATTACCACATGCGTCTTGTGTTGAATATGTCACAGTCGTAGGTCCACATGGGAATGCGTCACCTGGATTATGTGTAGACGTCAACGTATATCCTCCACAACCACTTGAGATTGTTGGTGGAGTCCAGCTCACATTTGCATCTGCTGTCGTGATGTCTGCAGGACAATTTGTTAATGATGGTGCTGCAGTTTCATTTAAGGTAATCCTCTGTATACAAGCTGATGTCAAACTACCATTACTAGCAGTCCACGTTCTCTGTATTTCTTGACCTCCAGTACATGCAAATGTTTGCAAAGTAACATCTGAGAAGCTAAGAGCTGGCGTAGAACATCCAGCACCATTATTAATAGCTGTGGCTTGTCCTGTTACTGTAGGGTCAAGACTTGTGCTAGGACAAGAACTGAAATTAGCAGGACATGTAATAGAAGGAGCTGTGTCACAAGTAGGCGCGCATTCAACTGTTACATTGAAAGAACAAGAAGTCACTCGATCACAATTGTCTATTGCTGTATAGGTGACAGTCGTAGTCCCACAAGGGAAAGCATCACCTGGTGAATGCGAGCTTGTAAAACTCTTTATGCCACACCGTTGCGTTGCAGTAGGAACAGTCCAACTTACAGCAGTTGAAGTTCCTCCAGTAACAGTGATGTCGCTAGGACAATTTTCTATAGTTGGTAAACCACCAAAATTTCCTTGTATTATAGTTTGTACACATGTTGAGCTCAATCCTGTATTAGGATCAGATGCTTCCCATGTTCTTGTTGTTGTAAATGCATTAGGACATTGTCTTGGTACTGATGAGTCTGAAAACGTCAACGTTGGAGTACTACATAAATCTGAACCTGCCACTGCAGTTGCTTGACCAGCTGCTGATGGTTCAATTGATTCTCCTGGACATGTATTGTAATTTCTGGGACATGAAATGCTTGGTGCATCAGTACATGTTTCAGAGCAAGTTACAGTGAAAGAACAGCTTGATGTATTTCCGCAGTTATCAGATGCAGTATAAACAACTGTTGTTGTACCCATTGGTAATGTTGCACCACTTGCATAGTTAGAAGTGAAGCTTGCAATACCACAATTGTCTGTAGCTATTGGAGCAGTCCATGTTGGCGTACATGCAGCATTTGGAGCTAACTCTATGTTTGCTGGGCAACCTGATATGGTTGGACTTTCATTGTCTTCAAGTGTAATTGTTTGAAAACAAACACTTGTCATACCTGTACCTGAACCAGTTGCAGTCCAAGTCCTTCTGATTTGTTGCTGACCGTTGCATGGGCCGTTAGAGATTATTTCATCTTGGTAAGTCACGCCTGGAGTTTGACAATGTGCGCCAGTCGCTTCCGCTGTAGCAGTTCCTGTAACAGATGGATCTATTGAAGAGCCAACACACGCAACATAATCTTGAGGACATGATATTGTTGGAGCTGTTGTACAAGTCTCTGTTACGAGTACTGTAAATGAACACGTAGCAGTGTTTCCACATGCATCTGTGGCAGTGAATGTTACAGTCGTTGTACCAGCAGGGAATGCGTCACCTGAATTGTAATTTGAAGTAAGTGTAGGTTGACCACAATTATCTGTAGCAGTTGGTAAATTCCAAGATGCTGTATATGTGTTGTCAGGTAATACAATATTCGCTGAGCAACCAGTCAATACTGGAGCTTCTGTGTCTTGTAAAGTTATCGTTTGGATGCAGCTACTAGTCAAACCTGAAGAAGTTTCTGTTGCAGTCCAAGTTCTTCTAATCTGTACTTGGCCATTACAAGGGCCTGTGCTTATTGTTTCATCCGTGTATGTAATTGCAGCGTTTTGGCAGTTGCCACTTCCAGCTGGAGATGTAGCTTGGCCTGTATTTGCTGGGTCCGTGTTGTCACCGATACAACCAGTATAATCAGCAGGGCAAGAGATAGCTGGAGCCGTTTGACAGCCAAGATCACAAGTAACTGTGAAAGAACAACTTGATTGATTTCCACATTGATCTATTGCTGTGTATGTTACAGTAGTCGTCTGACCATCTGCAAACGTTTGACCAGGATTGTGTGTTGAAGAGAATGCGTCAATTCCACAATCGTCATTTGCTACTGGTAAAGACCAACTAGCAACACAAGAAGTACCTTCTGTAATGACAATATTAGAAGGGCAATTTGCAATAGTTGGTGCAGTATCATCTTTAGCGGTGATTCTTTGCACACAAGAAGATGTTTGTCCATTTAACTGCGATGTCGCAATCCACGTTCTATCAAGAACAAACTCACCTTTACATGGTCCTTCTGAAATGTTTACATCAGAAAATGTAACCAATGCGTCTCCACAAGAATCGGAACCTTCAGAAACTGCAAAACCTGTCTCTGATCTTACAACTGGAGCAGCAATACATCCAACGAAGTCATCCGGACATGTAATAGGAGGTGCGCCACAACAGCTTCCTTGTACTGTCACATTGAATGAACAACTGATTTCATTATCACAATTGTCTGTTGCTGTATATGTAACAACGGTTGTACCAACGCCAAATGCACTTCCGCTAGGGATGTCAGATGTCAATGTAGCGAGTCCACAATTATCACCAGCACCTGCATCAGGCCATGAAATTGCAAAACAGTTAGTCTCTACAACGATATCATTTGGACAAGCGATGGTAGGTGCTTGGACATCTTCAATGACAATTCGTTGTGTACAATCTGAAAACAACCAAGGATCTGTGTTACCTGGATAATTGGCAGTCCACACTCTTTTAACTTCTACTTCACCAGGACAAACGCCTGCAATTGTCTCAATATCTGTGAATGTTAAAATAGGGTTTGGACAGTCTGCATCTCCCATTTGGGCTAATGCTTCACCTGTTATATCAGGTGTAGTCGCGCTACCAGGGCATCCAAAATATGTCGATGGGCACTGGATTGGTGGCGCTGTTTGGCACTCCATACTTACACTATTTTCTTCATGGAATACTGAAGGAGCCCCTGTTGCAAATATTGTTATGCAACAACAGCAACAGAGAAAAGTGAGTATGAAGTTGCTTGTTTTTAAGCGAGAGTAAATTTTCTTCATAACGAGTAATTTGATCGTAATTATTTTTTTTAATGTAAAGAATCGAAAAAGTTTAGGTTCAGATTCTTAGTTGGGTTTCATACAGCGCATTCGTCATATGGGCGAATACGGCAATATGATGATCTGAAGAAGGGTTTACCCCTACTTGAGTGGGCAAAAAATATTTATATCGATATGAATTTTATGTATCTAATTGATTGTTAGGTAGTTAGGTAGCGTTTTTAAGGTGTTAAAGTTTTTGGTGTGCAGAGTGAGTCTTAAGTTGTGAGGTTTGTTGAATATTTCTTGACTCAGCAAAAAAGTCGTAGAGGTGTTTTAAGGAGTAAGATATATAAATCGAAAGCCTAATCTAGTTGTTTCCCTAAATGGACTAAAAGCTATTCTTCTTCAGATCCAAATGAGCCTTCTATGCTTTGCTCGATTTTGTCAGCGAGTTGCTCTGATTTTTGTTTTATACTGTCAAATGTCTCTTTGACCTTTTCGTTATCAAAAATTCGTTCTCCGGCTTCTTTTGTTTTTTCCATTGTGGATTCGGCTGCATCTTTGACTTTTTCTGAGAACTCTTTGATTTCAGGCCTGTCAAGTACTTCTTCTGCTTTGTCCTTTGATTTTTGGTATAATTCTCCTGCTTTTTCAGCCGCTTGACCTGTTAGATCTTTTGCTTTATTTATAGTGTTGGTGATTGCTTCTTTTTCTATGACATCATCTATGAATTCGAATGATTTGTCTACACTATCGATTGCTGTTTTTCCTGTCTTGCCTAATATTTTGAGAATCTGTTTTAGCATAAGTTGAGATGTTTATCTTAAATATAACCCGTGTAATTAAACGGAGTTATTGCTTTCATTTCTGCTTTTATAACCTCGTTCAGTTCCAAATCGTTTATAAACTCATGAATATCTTCTTTTTGGATTTGGGCTTTGCCTCTCGTCAATTCTTTAAGTGATTCGTATGGATTGGGATATTTTTCTCTTCTCATGATGGTTTGAATGGCTTCTGCAACTACAGCCCAATTGTCATTCAGATCCTTATCAATGGCTACTTTATTTAAGATCAATTTGTCCAATCCTTTGCGGATGCTTTTGTATGCTATTAAAGAATGTGCCAGAGGTACGCCAACATTCCTGCCAACAGTGCTGTCGGTTAAATCTCGTTGCAATCTTGACACCGGAAGCTTTTCTGATAGAAATTTAAGAATAGCGTTTGCGAGTTTTAGATTGCCTTCTGCATTTTCAAAATCTATGGGATTGACTTTGTGAGGCATTGTCGAACTTCCTATTTCACCTTTTTTTGTTTTCTGTTTGAAATACTCCATTGATATGTAAGACCAGATATCCATACACATGTCTATGAGTATAGTATTGATTCGTGCTAATGCATCAAAGACAAATGATAGTTCATCATAGTGTGCAATTTGAGTTGTGTATTGGCTTCTTTTTAGTCCAAGTGATTCGACGAATTCATCAGCAAATTGTTTCCAATCGACATCTGGGTAGCTTACTTTATGTGCATTGAAATTACCAGTAGCACCACCGAATTTCCCATAGAGTATATAATTATCTAACTGCTGATATTGTAAATTCAATCGCTCGACAAATACACGGAATTCCTTTCCAAGGGAGGTAGGAGAGGCTGGCTGCCCATGTGTTTTTGCCAACATAGGGACATCTTTAAATTCCATTACAAGTTGCTCTATGTTTTTGATTAATGCTATCAATGCAGGTTTGATTACATCATTGAAACAATCTGTAACCATCATGGGAAGAGATGTGTTATTGATGTCTTGAGATGTTAAGCCAAAGTGTACGAATTCTAATATGTCTTCTTTGCCAAGGTCTTTTAATTTTTGCTTGACAAAATACTCGACAGCCTTGACATCATGGTTGGTGATTTTTTCTGTGTCTTTTATTGTCTGGCCGTCTTCAGGACTAAACTGTTTATAGACATCAAGAAGAGAATTCTTTTCATCTTCAGTGAAAGCAGGTAAATTTTTAATGTTGAGATCAGCCAATGCAATGAGATACAAAATCTCTACTTTTACTCTGTATTTGATCAAAGCGAATTCTGAAAAGTAGGCAACTAATTCTTTTGTTTTGGATGCATACCTCCCGTCGATTGGCGAAATGGCTTCTAACATAATGTGTTTAGTCTGTTATTTGTTGGATATAATTATATGTTTCTATTTGTGACCGGATAGCCTCTTCACCAGGTTCTGCCTTGCGATAAGTATTGCTCTGAGTCTCATCAATGAGTCTTGCTTTTACATTATCATTCAATTGGAATTCTAATAATTTGTGGATTATTAATTTACATGTTTTGTCATAAATGGGAAACATCGTTTCAATTCTTGCATGTAAATTTCTGTACATCCAATCGGCAGATGAACCATAGGTTTTCTTTTTTCCTGCTGCATGAAATACAAAAATTCTTGCATGTTCTAGGTAGCGATCAACTATGCTAACAACTGATATATTATCACTGATGCCTTGAATGCCTGGTACTAATGAACAGATGCCCCTTATGATCAATTTGACATGAACACCAGCTTGACTTGCTATATAGAGTCTGTTGATCATTTCTTTGTCTTGAAGACTGTTCATTTTCAGAATGATTTCTGCTTTCATTCCTTTCTTAGCTTGTTCTATTTCAAAATTAACAAGTGTGTGCAACTGATCATTAAGGTTGAATTGTCCTACAGCCAAATGTTTGAACGGCAGTTTAGGCGGTTCTTTGGTGTCGAGATAATTGTATAAGTTGACGCATTCATGGCCGAGTTCTTGGTTTGCTGTCAGTAAGCCTATATCAGAATATAGGGTAGCTGTGCCTTCATGAAAATTTCCAGTACCCAAATAGGTATATATCACCTCTTTGCCATTTTCTTTCCTTATTACATTAGCCATTTTCGAATGGACTTTTAAGCCTGGCATAGAATAACTGACTTCAACACCTGCTGCTTCTAATTTTTCGCCCCAGTCGAGATTTGCTTCTTCATCAAATCTAGCTTTCACTTCTATAAATGATGACACTTTCTTGCCATTCTTCACAGCTTTCATAAGGGCCTTCATGATTCTAGATTTGGAGCCCACTCTGTATTGAATGATTTTGATCTCTGAGACATCTGGATCAACAGATGCATCCTCAAAAAATTTAATTACTGATTCAAAAGTGTGGTAGGGTACGTGGACGAGGTAATCCTTTTCTTTGATTTTATCAAATATAGATGCTGCATTTTCTAACGCTTTGTAGTGTACTGGCGACAGCTTTTTATCCTTCAAGTGCTTGAATCCAAAATCAGGAAAGCTAAAAAAGTCAAAGTTGTTGTGATACCTTCCCTCTGGTAGTAAATCGTATTTGGTCAAATCCAACACCTCTTTAAAATATTCTAATAAGTGACTAGGGACTTCTCTGTCAAATACAAGTCTGGATGCTACACCGACTTTTCTTTTCTTAAGACTTTTTCTAATTTTATTTACCAAATTTCCAGCATACTCATCATCTATATACAATTCAGCATCTCTTGTGACTTTGATTGAATAGGTGTCCAATATATTAAAGCCAGGAAAAATACTCTGTATAGAATGGCGAACAATATCATCAAGCATAATAATGTCGTGTTCTCCTTTTACTTTTGGTGGTAATTCTAAGAATCGTTTTACATGATTAGATGGTATGTTGACTATAGCATATTTAGGTAATTTCAAAGGATCTTCTTTGTCTTCCATGTGTAGTATCAAGTACAAAGAACCGCTCTGCAAAAATGGTTTGATCTTATGCTTGTCAAGAAAGACTGGTTGGACAAATGGCAGTAAGTTATCCATATAGAATTCCTCAATGAATGTTAACTGCTTCTCATTTAAGCCCTTCCTTGTAAGGAGATTAATTTTGTGCTCTTTAAGCTCCGGAATAATTTGATTCTCAAAAATACTACTGAATTCTAGTAACTGCTCATAGATGATTTTGAGTAACTCTTTTAGGACACTGCTGGATTTATAGCCCAGTTTCTTCCTACTTTTCTTACTTGCCCGCATGACATTTCTGTGATTGGCAATACGTACTCTGAAAAACTCACCCAGATTAGAGGAGTAAATGGCAAGAAACTTGATTCGCTCTAGTAAAGGGACATTTGGATCCTTTGCCTCTTGCAACACGCGATAATTAAATGATAACCAACTTACATCTCTATGGATATAAGGAAGTTCATTGACCGCATCAGTTTGTCCAGATTCTTTCTTCATAGCTTCTACAAAAATGTCGCTTTTTCGTTTTGTTTGTGTCAATTTAGGCAGTTGGTGAGTGACAAAATTACATTTATTCAAACAGACTTTAGCTAGCTTGGAGATTATAAAAGCAGAATATGGCCTGTGTCTATGTTCTTCCAGCATTTTTGTGATATTTGCATCCTGAAAACTTAGTTATGAGAAAGAATATCGCAGCAGGAAATTGGAAAATGAATCTGTCTTTTGATGAAGGCAAAGCACTTGCTGAAGGGGTTCAGTCAACATTTGTAGATAATGTCTTGACAATTTTGGGTGTTCCTTACCCATATTTAGTATCTGCAAACAAAATCTGTGAAGGAAATGATTCTGTTGCAATTGCAGCTCAGAACATGCATCATATGGAGAAAGGCGCTTATACTGGCGAAGTTTCGCCTTCGATGTTGACATCCATAGGCATTCATTATGTTATACTAGGTCATTCAGAACGAAGAGAATACCAAAAAGAAGACAACCAACTTCTCAAACAAAAGGTCGATTTGGCATTGGCACATCATTTGACACCAATATTTTGCTGTGGAGAATCTTTGGACATTCGGAAATCAGGCAACCATATTTCTCATGTCAGTAATCAACTGTCCGAAAGTTTGTTTCATTTAGCTGCTGCTGACTTTGCCAAATTGATCATAGCATATGAACCAATTTGGGCCATTGGTACTGGAGAAACAGCATCTCCAGCACAAGCACAAGAAATGCATGCTGCCCTCAGAGCTCATATCGCTGGACATTATGATGACCAAATTGCACAAGGCTGTTCTATTCTATATGGAGGAAGTGTAAAGCCTGCAAATGCTAAAGAATTGTTTGGTCAAACAGATGTGGATGGTGGTTTAGTTGGTGGTGCCTCTTTGAAGACCGATGATTTTAATCAGATAAGAAAGTCTTTCTAAGTTTACATATGTTAAGTTTTCATCTAATAATCTTGACTTTATGTTGAATCATAGTTATTATACACTTTAATAACAATATCCCCTTAAGCGACATAAATTACCTTAACAATTTTAACCATTACGCTTAAACAGGTTTACCATTTAAGTTTATACACTTTATAAATAATAAGGGAGTTAATATGAAAGCCGAAATTCTTATTTCGAAGGCGTTCCTAAGTATCAAGTCGATTACAAATACAATCGACACAGCACAGGTGCTTGAGGAATTGGCCAATATACTTGTTACCACGATAGGTTTTGGTAGTTGTAGTATTTTTCACATCAAAAACGATGTTGTCACGATAATGTCTAACAAAGGAAGAGAAGTTGATGATTTGGCGTCATCAATCGTATTAGATAATTACAAAGAAGCTGTATTTGAAGCGAAGAGCATAGTTGCGACCAGAGATCATAAGGAGGCTTATATACTGAGATCTTTGTTGTATAAGCCTGATGAATATTATGTGATTTATACGAAAGCCAAATGTGCGACGACAAGCATTGAAGAAAAAAGGAATGTTATTGATGTCTTTGGTTCTATCATTTTTACAAAAATAGAGCACTATAAAATGAAAACCTTGTTGAGTCGAAGTAATGAGCAAATGAAGTCTCAAATCAATTCTCAAGTCGAAGAAATAAAAGCTACAAATAAGGAATTAGAAAAATCAACTGAATTACTTAAGCAGTTCAGATATTGTGTGTCTCATGACTTGCGAGAACCTATACGCAATATTGTCACTTACAATTCATTAGCAAAAAGAGCTATTGATAAAGGCAGCAGTCAAGAGAAACTGGCTCTATTACTCGAAGACTCATTGTCTCAGTCTTATCGGTTGGATAAAATGGTTGACGAAATTAAGCATTCCTTTACAGGGGACAAGCAGCTCATCATTGAGACACTAATGATTGAGAGAATTTATGATGATGTGGTCAACAATTTGAAAGTGCTCATTAAAGAAAATAATGCAAAGATAAGTGTAGGCAACAGTATGGCATTTGAAAGCTCGTTTGCATTCTTAAAGATCATTTTACAAAATTTGATCAGCAATGCCATCTATTACAAGGCAGCAGATAGAGATCCGGAAATTGTCATTAGTGTAGAGACTCACCAGGATCATGACTTAATACATGTTGAGGATAATGGTAGAGGAATCGAAAAGCATGATTTTGAACGTATTTTTCTTCCATATGAAAGAGGAGATGTGGGTAGGAACGGTACTGGATTAGGATTGACTACTTGCAATAAATTATGCGAATATCTCAGTGCGGAATTATCTGTCAATTCAATAGTGGGTAAGGGATCTATCTTTACGATTAAGCTGCCCAAAAGCCAAATCAAGACTATAGAGTTGCATACTGATGCAGGCGAAACTCAACAATTAGAAATTGCGTCTTAATGTTCACCCAGTCATTATCACGATTTTGGAATAAAATCCAGCTGACTAAAGGCTGATAGGCTGTCAATGAAATCTCATTCCAATCACCTTACCTAGCGTGTTAATCAGTGTGAGGCAATTAAGTTTACACAAGAGCTTTAAGATCGGCTTTTAATTCCGTGGGTAATCTGTTCGCCAAAGGTAGAAGGAAATTCTTCCAGTCCAGAAAATCCAAGCTGGATGTCTCTCCCTTCATATGGAATATAAGCTGTACCAAATAGAAAGTCCCATATAGACAAACTCAAACCGAAGTTGACACCAAATTTTCTGTCAGATGGAATCTCCATCGCATGGTGCCAAATGTGCATTTCAGGGTGATTGAAAATGAGTTTCATAAATGGACCAAGCATTAAAGCGCCCAATACTGTAAGTGCGAGTATTGAAATCAACTGAATAGCTAAGCCATCCATCCATGAAATAGATATGTCAAAAGATTGTGTAGCAAGGACGATACCGACAAATAATCCAAAAATCCCACCTGTCACTCTTCCCGAAATAGAAATGTTGGAATGGTTGTAATGCCCAATAGCAAGCGTGAAAATATGTATGATAAAAAAGTCATAAAGACCAATACCCAAAAGAGCTAGTGGTAAATATTCGATCGTCCTATATACGATAGTTTCCATCCAATGATATCTTAGGTGTGCAGCAAAACCCATCTCTTCAACGGAGTGGTGTACTTTATGGAATTCCCATAAAAATTCAACTCGATGCAACAATCGGTGTGTCCACCACTGCACAAAATCACGAATAACAAATCCTATAATTAGGATAGACCACATTGGTAGATTGCGAAGCGGATTAGCAGCTTGCAGGTCGAATCCCGATATGGTAATGATGATATCGTTAAACAGGTTGACAATAACATCTGAAGCTGCATTATAGATGATAAGCGAAAACAAGAAGAAGTTAAAGAACATATAGAATAAGTCCAGCCAAAAATCCTTTCTTAGTATTTGCTGATCTTTTCTCCATGGATTCACAATTTCGATAAGAAAGAAAAATAAAGACACTGCGATTAAAGCGTAAAAATAATTGTGTACGCCAGGGTGTGTGATTTCTTGCCACAGATAACCTGCATATCCTTTGTATCCATTTATGAAGA
The DNA here is from genome assembly GCA_937997635.1 of uncultured Saprospiraceae bacterium. GTDB lineage: Bacteria > Bacteroidota > Bacteroidia > Chitinophagales > Saprospiraceae > CALFUK01. The sequence continues at coordinate 16,288 of CALLFA010000085.1, forward strand.
TTTGAATGTATTCTTGCATCAGCTAGTATTCTATTATAAGTATACAGTTAAGGGCTAATTATTGTTTATCGCATAAAAATTAAACAGGTATTAAATCTATGCTTTTGTATGGGCTTACAAATGTTACCTAACGACAATAAGATTGTTATTTGTTGAGTATTTCTTCCTCATACTTCAAATAACCTCCTTCCATATTTAGGAGGTTTGTAAAGCCAAGTTCTTTCATAATTTTATATGCCTTGGCGCTTCTTTTTCCAGAACGGCAGTACACGATGTAGTTGTGCTTGCGCTCAAACGTTCCTATTTTTTCTTTAAATGAGTCCGATTTTACATCAACATTATGTGCTCCTGCTAAAGATCCTTCCTTGAATTCTTCAGGTGTGCGAACATCTATAATGACATGACCTGAATCAAATTTTTGCATTAGCTGGTCAACTTCGGCTACTGATAAAGAATTGATTTCTTCTTGCTGACAAGTGATCATTAAAAATGAAAATAAAAATAGTGTGGAAAAGAGTTTAAGCTTTGGCATGGGCTTTTTTATGTTTATTGGTGTTTATGAAATACACTCCAATTAATAGAATTGCAGCTGCTAAAACGATTTGGTTAGTTATTAATTCGTCTCTAAAATAATAACCTAAAGTCAAAGCGACAAGCGGATTGATATAAGTTGCTGTTGATACTTTTTCAGGCGATACTTTTGCCAATAAATAATTGAATGCTGTAAAAGCGATAACACTGCCAAAAATAATGAGTACGCCAAGCGATAGATATGCCCTTGTAGACACAGATGCCCAGTCAGTAGGGTCTTCATTTAACAGTTGACTGATAATCATTAAAAATATACCTCCAATGAACATTTGTATACCAGTATTTGTGAGAAAGGATTTGGGTAAATCAGATCTGCTCACAAATATACTACCAATACCCCATGACAAAAGACATCCAAATATGACAATCGTTCCAAGTACTTGTTTGTCTGTTGTTATTAAGCCTTGTTCGCTTACCAATAGGAACATGCCAACAATACCCAATAATACACCAATCCACGATTTGGAAGAAGGCACTTGTCTGTCTACCACCCACAACATGAGAAGTAAGATCAATGGTTGACTAGAGGTGAGTAAGCAAGAATATCCTGAATCAATGTACTGCAAAGCGAAGCTCATACCGCCATTCCCTAATGCTAAAAATAAAATGCCAGCAGCTGCCGAATTGATGTATTGTTTTTTGGTAATGAATTTCCATTCTTTCGTGAAACTGACAATGACGAATACAATTGCACTGCCACACAGAAATCGAATGCCAGCCATTTTAAATGGAGGTATCTCTTCTACTGCAAATGCAACCATAAGGTAAGTTGATCCCCAAATAAAGTAAATGGCAAGAAAGGAAAGAATAATGTAAAACGTTGGTTTTTTCAATCGTATTTTTTGATGTTACAGTCCGACGAGGTCTTCATCTCTCAGTAGCATCAAAACAGCGGAGTGAGGAAGGATGACATAATCTTGATTATTGAACACTAATGGATATGTATTTTGTTGCAAGTATACCGCAAGGTCTCCTGGTTTAGGTTGTAATGGAACGTATTTGACTTCCTCGCTTTTGTCTTTCCAAGGTTCATCCATATCGTTGACAGCTGGGATCGGGTAGCCTGGTCCCACTTTCATAATGTAACCAGTATACAATTCTTCTTTCTTGTGCATTCCTTGTGGTAGATATAAGCCGGTATCTGTTTTTTGAGTTGGTTTTGACGGTTTTACCAATAACCGATCTCCAATCAGTATGATTTTACTTAGGTCTTTATCTTTTAGCTTTAACATTATCTGGTCAATTAGGTCTGCAAAGATGACAAATGTATATTGAAAATGTACTAAAATTTGAATTCAAATAATATAGAGTTGCGGTGAATATACGATTGCATATTAACAGTGAAAAAATTAAGTTTAACGATTCGATAACCTTATAGAATAGGATTGATTCGCTTTAAAGGAGAGAGAAAGTCGATAAGATTGTTAACCTAAAATGTTTAATTATGAGACATTTGAAATTAATACTTGCGATACTTTTCGCTGTAACATCTTTATCTGCAACTGGCACTGATTCTAAGTACAACATCGCCGGGGTCTGGACAGATAGGTACCATGATCAAAGAATTGAAATCAAACATGGCTATGATGGAATAGAAGTCCGGAAAAGAGGTCTATTTCGAAAAACGAGAAGATTTTACAAAGTTGGGTACAATGAATTTTCTGATAATAATGGCAATATCATTAAGATTGTTTCCTCTTCAAAATTGGTGTGGAAGAATAATAGGAATCGTTCATATGATGTCTTCTATCGGTACAATGACCGCAACTATTATGGCAATAATTACCAAAATCGAAACCAAAGCTATGGTCAAAGTCGATACGATCGAAACTACAGGAATAGAAGTGATAACTATAACCATTATGGATCTTGGTATAACTGTGATGGAAACGGACATGTGACACTAGAAAGATACGGTGATGGTTTTAAAATCAAGCAACAGGGAAGAGATAGATGGATAACATATAGCAGAGACAAGTATGAACCACACGTATATGTGTCATCGTATGGAGATAGCTATATCTTTAAAGATGATTATTTGGTGTGGACCGATAAAAATGGATATGATACCACACGATTTAGACGGCGATAGTTTTGTGAGGGTAGTGATTCCATCATAAGATCACTACCCTTTATTTTAAAAATAAGCCTTAACTTGTTTAATGCAAGATTTACTACGCTAACATGTGTAACGCCTGAAATGAAAAAAAATGCTGTATGTGTCTGTCTACTTTTGCTAATGACAACTGCATTGGTTGCTCAATTAGCTGGTAATTACTGGAATTTGAATTACGGTACAAAGGCACAATTGTTAAATGGAGCAGTTGTCGGTGGGGTAGATGACAACTCCGCTTTATTTTACAATCCAGCGGCTATTGGAACGGATACTGTGGGCGGATTTTCCTTGAGCTTATTTTCACCTAATTTTTCCGTGATCAACACAAATTCTTCTCAACTCAATAATCTAGAGATTTCAGATTTTGACCTTTTGCCTAACATCGCAATTATTGATTTTCCTTTTTTTCAAAATTCTAAAATTAAATCTTCCTTAGGCTTATTCTCAACTCGGGACTTTGACATAGGATTCGCTACTCAATTTGACATCAATTATACACCATCTCAAAATTTTGTGGGTACCACTAATTACGAAAACAGTATAAGCGAAGACTATCTAGGATTTGGCTTGTCTTATAAAATTTCAGATGATTTTCAAATTGGCCTTACACAAGGAGTGACATTTAGATCTCAGAATGAATCTTTCTTAATTAATGGGAGAGCCTCCAATTTTACCAGTAACATCAATGATCAACTCAATTTCAATTCCTATAATGAATTTTCTGCATCTTTTCCTTCGTTGAATTCAAAGTTTGGTTTATTGTGGCATCGACAAAAATATTCCATAGGCTTTACTGTAACAACTCCTTCGTACTTCCATTTATTTGAAAGCGGATCTTATCAAATTATAGAACCGCAGTTTTTAGATGGAGTCCTCGTAGATGTTGTGGAAGAAACAGCTAGCGGTCTAGGCTCTAATTTTAATTATCCCTGGTCTTTTGGATTTGGTGGTGTTATCAAATTTGATAATGGTGCTAGACTATACGGTAGTACAGAATTTTTCACTGCGATCCAACCATATGCTATTTTGGATAATCCTGATTCTGAGATTTTATTTCGATTGATCGATGGATCAGAACAAGTCTTGAATGGATCAATCGGCTTCGAAAGTGAAATATCCAAATCTTTTACTCTTTTGTGTGGTCTGCGGACAGATAGGCATTCTGCGAGGCAATTTGAATTGAGCGAAAATGGGGATCAAGGACAATTTCGATTTTCATGGGATATTTATCATGTGACTGCAGGGGGATTGTTTTCAGTAAATAGTTTTCGCTTTTCTGCAGGTCTTGGTTATGCATACGCCAGAAGTTCAGAAGATGTATTTAATCCCTTTGACAGAGTCATCCGTAGTTTTGCGATCCAAGATTTTGAGTTGGAGCGCTCCACATCAAATTACCATTCCGTTACGCTGTTTTTTAATTATTCACTACTGTTTAAGCGTATGGTTGAGCATAGGTAATTATGTTTAATGTCCAATGTTAAACATCTCAAATAATTAAGTAAGGATTGAAAGTAAGAGGTGTTGTTATCTTACGAGATTGTAATCGAATTAATTGTATCTCCACCTGCAACTGCATTTACCACATCTTGATCTTCTTGGCTTTTGACTTTACCAAAAACAGTATGCTTTCCATCCAGCCAAGCAGTCTCCACATGAGTGATGAAAAATTGACTGCCATTAGTTCCAGGTCCTGCGTTCGCCATGGATAGTATCCCTGGTCCATCGTGTCGAAGGTCAGGATGAAATTCATCTCCAAATTTATATCCAGGTCCACCTGCACCAGTGCCATCAGGACAACCACCTTGGATCATGAAGTCAGGTATAACTCGATGGAATTTTAAATCGTCATAATATCCCGCTTTAGCTAGTTGTAGAAAGTTGGAACAAGTATGTGGAGTCTTTGTAGCATATAGCGTCAAATTAATGTCTCCTTTACTTGTATGGATGCATACATCGACATCATTTTCATAGTTAGCAGTTTGCATATTCATTTGGATCTCTGCTAAATCAATTTTATCTCTCGCTGACATATATAGGATTTTGCTCAATGATATGAATTTCTAACGACACCTTAAAACAGCGAGTCTAATTATTTATGAGGCAATTGAGAAATAAATGATTGTCCCTTTGTCAATCTCAGATTTAATCCAAACCTCTCCATTGTGTTTTTGGACAACTTCTTTGACCATGGCTAGTCCAAGTCCGTTACCAGGAGCTTCTTTATGGGTGATTAAACGTTTGAAAAGACCAAATATATGATCACTATATTTCTCATTTATTCCCTTCCCATTGTCTTTCACCCAAAAGACAGTCTTGTCGATTTTTTCTTCACCTCCAATTTCAATATATGGGTTGACATTTTCTTTTTTATATATCAGGCTATTCTGAATTAGATTTCGAAAAACAAGTACAAGCTTATACTTATCTGCATGTATCGTTTCAGGAAGATCGTTAATCACAACTGTTGCCTTTTCTCTTAAGATAATATCTCTATTGATGTATTCTGCTTCTTTTACTATTCGAATGGGGTCTATTTCAGAAAACGAATACGTATGTGATTTTAAGTGAGAATATTCTATCATACCATCTATCAAAGATTGCATGTCAGCATTTGATTGACTGATGTAGCTGATATAATTTTGTTCTCTCTTTGACAATTTTAATGACGTTTCATGTTCTAAGAATTGAATAAAACTTGCTTGTTCACGTAGTGGTGCTTTAAGGTCATGCGAAGCAATGTGGGTGAAATTTTCCAATTGCAGCTCATTGTCTATGTACGATGTCAGCTGACTGTTTTTATCTAAAAGTTGGCGATTAACATTTTCTAATTTTCCTTCAGCATCGATAAGCCTATTGTTTTTATGTTCGAGCTGTTCTATAAGATTTGTTTTTTGTCTCTGTATGCCAAATAGGAAAAGGGACACTAGGCCTAAAATTAGCCCTAATAGTAACAGTTCTCTGACTCGGCTTTTTTGCTTTAAAATCAATTGTTCTTTTTCAAATATTTCAGCTGCTTTTGTTTTTTCTAAATTGTATTGTGTTGTCAGTCCTTTAATGAATATGGCATTTTTATTTTTATCAAAACTCTCCTTAGTTTTTTGAAAAATACTTTGATAGTCAAACGCTTTGGAAGTGTTGTTTAATTTTGCGTAAGATTTTGCTAATAATTTAGCTGCTTGAAAGCCCAATTCCAAATCATCGCCTTTTTCTGCAAACATGTACGTTTTCTCTGATAAATTGATGCATTCTTCTGCTCGATTTTCTTCACAAGCAATCTCGGCTTTAAGTAAGTTTGCTTCATGTATTTCCCTTAAATTAGATGAAGATTGGGCTTGACTTAATGAAAGAGAAGAATAGTTATCTGCTTCACTATATTGGTGTTGTAGTAGAGAGATTTTTCCAAGAAAAAGATAAGTTTCTGCCAAATGACTTATGTTGCCAGTCTTTTCAATCAGGGCTTTTGCCTTTTCTATGTAAGATTTAGACAATAAATAATTGCCGTGGATGTATTCTATCTTTCCTAGGTAGAGATTTGGCAATATTAAAAATTGTTCATTTTTGATGTCTAGATTAATCGCTCTCTGAAACGTATTGTTAGCCCCCACGTAATCTTCAATATCCCATTGCAATCTTCCTAATTCTGTTAAGGCCATATTTATGTACAAAGTATCACTGTTGCTTTCTTGGTATTCGATTGCTGATTGGATGTGCTTAAATGCCTTTTTGTACTGTTGGGTATTTCTATAAATCTCTCCCAAATATATATTTGAGATGCCTAATTGCCTTTTACTTTTTGGTTCGAAGAGCTCAATTGCTTTCAAAGCGTTGGTTGTAGCTTCTTTATAATTACCAAGTTTAATGTTAATATTCGCAAGCCTATTTCTTAACACCGCAACGTGGTACATTCGATCTTGATCTTCATATAGTGGTATCAATCGTTCTATGATCAATTTGGCATCTGAGTACTCAGCGGACAAGAGTAAATATAAGGCTTTGCTATTCTCTATGCGTTGTATGAGAGAGTCATGGTTGATGGATTTAGCAAGGTCTAAAGCATTTTCTACGTGTTGAAGTGCTTCGCCAACATTATGATCCTTTGCTTCTTTAGCTTTTGTTTGTAATGATTGAACGGTTGTCATTACAGTGGGATCAACTTCAATTTCATTCGAAAATGAGTTAAATCCATACGTCACTGTAGTACTAAACAGCCCACACATTATGTAAATGAACAGTCTCATTTAACATGGTTATTTGTTAATGTTTTATAGATGCAGTTGTTAGGTTGAAAGTAACTTACAAATTATTGCTTATTTATCCCAACGTTTTAAATCTTTATATTTCTCAATGAATGCTTTGTCTAATTCTGGAGAATCCTTGTATTGAATCCTCAATTCATTTAGTTGCTCTGTTAAATCACTTACCACACTTGCATATGCCTCATCGTGATAGACGTTTTTCATCTCTAACTTATCCTTTTTTCTATCGTAAAGCTCCCATTCATCAACATCATAATAGAAATGTACTAGCTTGTAATCTTCTGTGACTATGCCATAATGCCGCTTGACCATATGTACCGACGGATATTCGTAATAATGGTAATACACCGCATCTCTAAAGCCACTATTTTCTCCTTTAAATAAAGGGAGCAAAGATTCTCCCTGCATATCTGATGGCGCTTCTAGACTTGCCGCATCTAAAAAAGTGTTTGCAAAATCTAGGTTTTGGACCATTTGCGTATTGACACTTCCTGCATCTATGACTGCTGGCCATTTGACCATTAGAGGCGTTTTAAACGATTCATTATAAATAAATCTCTTATCAAACCAGCCATGTTCGCCTAAATAAAAGCCTTGATCTGACGTATAGACAACAATGGTGTTTTCTTCCAATCCTGATTCTTCCAAATAGTCAAGTACTTTCCCAACGCCATCATCAACTGCTGCAATCGAGCCCAAATAATCTTGCATATACCTCTGATATCTCCACCTCATCAGATCCTCATCTGACACGGTTGGATACTCTTTTTTAAATTTTTCTATCATTGGACCATAAGCCTCGTCCCAATCATTGCGCTGTTCAGAAGTTAACCTGTCAACTGTTCTTTCATAAGCTTTTTTGTCCCATATAGAATTTTCAGCGATGCCAAGTTCATCCATGACGTCTGGTGGAATTTTAGAATCACCAGCCCAATTCATGTGTGTCAACAGATTCATTTCGGCTTCTTTAGCAGCTGATCCGCGACCCTTATAATTATCAAACAATGTTTCTGGTTCTGGAAATGTCTTATTCAGATAGTTGGTGTAATGCCTCTTCGGCGGTAACCATTCACGATGTGGTGCTTTGTGCAAATACATCAATAGGAAAGGTTGGTCTACTGTACGATCATTTTTTAACCAATTCAATGACATCTCCGTGATGATGTCTGTTGTATAACCTATGACAGTATCGCGACCATCATATTTAGTGATAAATTCTGGATTGTAGTACCATCCTTGACCTGGTAATATTTTGAACTGATCAAAGCCTTTTGGGCTATTTCCAAAATGCAGTTTCCCAAACATCGCCGTTTGATATCCTGCATCTTGCAGCAATTGAGGGAACGTAATTTGAGTGGTGTCAAATGGAAATATATTGTCGATCTTACCATTTATATGACTGTGTTTGCCCGAAAGAATCACAGCACGGGATGGGGCACAAATGGAATTTGTGACACAGGCATTGGTGAACAACATGCCGTCATTGGCAATCCTGTCTATATTTGGTGTTTTGATAAGATTATCTGAATATGCACTGATGGCTTGATAGGCGTGATCGTCAGACATAATGAATAGAATGTTAGGAGGGCCTAATTTCTTTTCTTCTGACGTTTCTTGACAGCTGCCAAAACAAATAATGCTCGTAAAAGCTACTGTTATCAGTTTGAGTATTATCTGAATTCTCACAGTACGTGTCTTATGTCAGTTAGAAATGGCTTGTGTCACAAAATGTCTTAGTTTGTCAGAATAGAAATCGTCGTAAGGATAAAATTGCATCATCAAAACTGCAGCAACTTCTTCTTCTGGATCGATATAGAAAAAGGTGTTAAAAGCTCCACTCCAATAATACGTCCCTTTTGAGGCCAGTTTTTCTGTCTTTGTTAGGTCTGTGACGATTCCGAAACCCAAACCAAAACCATTACCAGGCGAAAAAGGTATGTCACCCAGATGATTCATGGTCATAAACTCTAAAGTCTTTCTACCTATCAATTGTTTGCCTTTCACCTGACCCTTATTGATGAGCATGTCGCAAAATTTCATATAGTCTTTTGCTGTTGAAAATAAGCCGTGTGTGCCACCAAAAACAGTGTGTCCATTAGCTGGGGTTTGATTATTGTGCATCTTAAGTGTGCCATCTTCTTGTCGGTCATACAATACTGCTTTTCTTCCTTCATTTCCATCGGTTATATTATACCCAGTATCAGTCATCCCGAGAGGATCGAATATTCTTTCTTTTAAAAATTGATCTGGAGATTGTCCTGTAAATACTTCAATCAAACGAGCGAGTATATCTGGTGAAGCACTATAAAACCATTGCTCACCAGGTTCGCCAACCAAGGGTAGTGACGCAAGAATTTTAACTCGATCTTCAATAGTTATTGGCCCTGACATGTATAGTTTTTGAAAGACCGTATTGTCCAAATCTGTACCGCTTAACCCGTGAGACATGCCTCCTGTATGAGTCAAGGCATGTTTTATTGTGATCGCTGTTTTTGCTTCTACAGGATTGAAATCCCCATTTACAGAAGTTGCTACTGACATCTGTTCAAATTCTGGAAGGTATTTTGAAATTGGATCATTCAATTGAAAATAGCCTTCTTCAAACAACAGCATAAAGGCAATACTCATTATTGGCTTGGTCATAGATTGTATGTAGAAAATTTCATCCTTTGGCATGCCGAGTTGTGAGCCCATTTGTTTAGGTCCAAAACTTTTGGAATACACTTCTTCACCATTTTGATGAATGAGCAAAACTGATCCAGGAATTTTATTTTCTGAAATTTCTCGTTCTAAGAATTGATCCAATCGTTGAAGTCTATCCACATCGAACGAATGTTTGGGTTCTACTTTAACAAGAAGAGGAGGCTTTGCTTGTTGAGTGACCTCTGCAGGTTGGGTAATGACAGTTTTGCTTGAATTACAAGCAAGAAACAATATGGACAGAAGAGAGCTGAAAATTATGAGGTGTTTCATGTACAACGCTTATATTGTTGTAAAATAGGATTTCAAATGTTGCTTATGAAAGAAACGAAGACTTTTATTTTGCTTTTTATGGTAGGAATGTTGATGTCTTGTGCGTCCACTAAACCCTCCATTCAACTACCAACTGTAGACTATGATGCGAAGTTGAAGCAAGCAGGTATCACTTTAGTAAAGCCAGGAGCACCCGTTGCCAATTATGTCAATATCGTACAAACTGGCAATTTGCTTTTTCTCGCTGGTAAAGGTCCAAATCGTCCAGAAGGCGGATACGTCACAGGTAAAGTCGGTAGGGACTTGACTCAAGAAGAAGGATATGAAGCAGCTCGTTTTGCAGGTTTGATCCAATTGGCTGTGCTCAAAGATCATTTAGGAGATTTAAATCGGATAAAACGAATTGTGAAAGTGTTGGGAATGGTAAATGCTGTTGATGATTTTGAAAACCATCCAGAAGTGATCAATGGTTATTCAGATTTAATGGTAGAGGTATTTGGAGAAAAGGGCAAGCATGCGAGAGCTGCAGTAGGCATGGGGTCTCTGCCGAGAAATATTGCAGTCGAGATTGAGATGATAGTTGAAATCTACTAAAAACTGGAGCAACGCTTAAGGGATGTATCGGTGTGTTACCTACAAGCGAAGGGCGAAAAACACATTGAATTAAAATCAATGGAATAAAAAATAAGCGAAATAATTTGCCAACCCTTCAAAAAAAAGCAAAGAGTCTTATCAGACACATTGCTTTTTCTGCCTCTCGCAATCTATTCCCACCCACCACCCAAACTTATCATACTTGTGCATAATGTGAAATGGTAGACCAATATTCCAATCGTTCAAATTTATAGCCACTAAATTCAAATGAACTTAGAAGGACTGTAGTATGTCGTAGTTATAGTTTAAATCTTAAGAATGACACTTCACCAACCATTAACCGCACCACAAATTTTCAGTGTAACTTAAGTGCGCTATTCAGCTTTGCTAATTCGAAACCCGCATAGGATTATCCAAGGCAATAATAACAGGTTCTAAATCTGGTGGACCTGGTGCTGTGTATGCTTCTCCAGAAAACGGGGTTGTTCCAGGGCCTCCAGGGTTGTAAAAAGCAGCATAGCCACCAGCCAAACTTGGAATTTCAAGGAATGTAATATTCCTGGCAGCTTCGTCATCTCCTACCAATATGATATCAATGTAGTTATCCCTATCTTCTGTATAGCAATCACTATATTCAATACCATTGCCTTCCACTCTACCTAAATCAGATAGACCAACTACCCTCAAGGTACCTCCCATTACTTGATAATCAACTCCTACTTCTTCAAGCAAAACAGTAGAACCATCCGTTCCATTTGCATGGATTCTAAAGAACTTTTCATAATCAGTTGGTAATACACCTCTGACCCCATCTGGCGAAAAACCTCCTGTAGTTAACATTCGCAATCTAAAATCCCCTCCACCATAAAGGGCAAATTCATCATTCGGAAATGCAGTCCAATTGTTGTTGAAAATGGGGTTGCTTATTCCCTCCCCAACAGATTGATTGCCAACATAGTTTAGTTTGGCTCCGACTAATCTCGGACCATTATTATCATCATAAGGACTGGTTGTTGTTTCCCATGTAAGCCCTACAGCACTTACCATTTGATTATTAGGGCCGACCAACATTAAAGGTGTTTCGTCCGCTACAATTTCACATTTTACAGGAAAACGAGCATCTGGATCATTACTGGGTAATTTATTCCCAAATTCAGCGAATACCACCACACAATTCCGTTCATTGTTTTCCAAATTTGGTGCTGAACTGGCAGCCAAGGGCGTAACAATTTCTCCCGTATTCAATGTAAACTGAAAATCGGTAAGACTTATCGTACTGGTTACGACGGGCCAGCTAAATACGATGGGTAATCCATCAAGACCAATTGCCCCATCTTTTAATTCCCCATAGGGGGTTTGTAAAATATAAATTACTCCTACTTGACTTTGTAGCGATGTAGTGGTAAAAGATCCAAGATCATCTGGGTTGCAACTAATGTCTGACAACCAAGTCCCACCTGCTTGCTCTACCAATTCTTGCGTAAGTTCATCTCCGGTTACACCAACAATATCACAAAAACCCATTCCAGCAGAAAGTATTTCAGGTTGGTCCGACCAATAGTCAGCACCAATTAATGTACCATCTAAAATTGGAGCGAATAGCCCCACTGGAGAAGTAACCGTTGGTTCAATGGCATCTGT
>CALLFA010000086.1 GCA_937997635.1 uncultured Saprospiraceae bacterium
TAACATCTATAGCATCTACTTTACTACATATATAATTAGTTAACATTAATGTCCATATGTTAACTTATAATATATTTAAGTAAATATATGTTTCATAGTATTTACTTAATTGACATTTTTGTAAAGATTATCAAGTCCCATGGGGACTAAATATTGGTAGCCATTCCACACATACAAATCATTGTGCCGTAGGTACAAAACGTGATCTTACCACATAGTCATGTACCCACATCCCGTACCTAACGGCACGGCAAATGCAACCAATTAATTATACTACCCATATATTGTCCCTACGGGACACAATTGCATCCCACATTGCGCACTGAGGTAAAGTCTAAGCAGAGAATCTGATGAGTGAGCCAAAGGTTTTTTAATAAGTCGGTAGTATCTTTAGCTAAATGAAAATCTTCAATATGAAGCTTAAATTACTATTTGTAATTAAAATATATTCGTTTCTAGGTTGCGGCACTCTTATATAAAATGCTACTTCTTCCTTTTGGCCTTAGCCAAATTCTCTGGTGTCGGCGGAGGACCCTCTGGTAAAATAGCTTCGTATTCATGATCGCCTTTTCTCTCCTTAAACTCCGCTTTAATCTCTTCAACTAACTGTGGATTCTCTAACAGATCGACAATTGTCATTCCAAGAGCCTTTGATGCGTGCAACATGCCTTTGTGCCCAATTGACATGCCACCACATGCAACCACAGCCCAAGAATGCCATGGTGTAAGTGCTGGAGCAGTAGTCACCCCGAGCCGAATTTCAGGTACTAGCCAACTGACATCCCCAACATCAGATGAGCCGCCTCCCGGATGCTCTATGGTTTCTTCAAATGGTTTGATGTTGCCATCCATGCCTAATTTAGGTTTGCCTGTAGCCACTTGAATTGTCTTGGCAAATGCCTGCTCAGATTCTGTATACTCTATGTCTCCCAACATCATCAAATTTTCATGCATTGCAGCTCCGCCAGTCCGATTTACCAACACCTCATGTAATCCTGAAACCAAACTAATTTTATAATCGACTCGAGCCATGATAGCGGCACCCCTAGCGATCTCTTTGACGTGTTCATATACTTCAAGCATGCCATCTCGCTTTGTATCCCTGACTCTAGTCCAAATCTTTGTTTTATCAGGAACAACATTGACGACATCTCCCCCATTCATGATGTGGTAATGGATTCGCACTGTTGGCTTGATATGTTCTCTAAAATAATTTATACCTGTTGTAAATAATTCTAATCCATCCGAAGCACTTCTACCATTCCAAGGATCTGCTGATGCATGAGCTGCTTGACCATAGAATTCTACTATAAAATCAACCAGGGCCAAGGAGCTTTGCACATCTGCTTTGGTCTGAGCTGATGGATGCCAATCAAGACACACATCCAGATCATCGAAATAGCCTTCACGCGCCAACCAAAGTTTTCCGAAATATTTTTCTTCAGCAGGTGTACCATAAAAGCGTACCGTTCCTTTCAGTTTTCCAGAATCTATTAATTCCTTAACCGCGATAACCGCTCCCAAACTCCCTGGACCAAATAGGTTATGTCCACATCCATGTCCACCCTTCCCTTCTTGTAAAGGAGCTTTGGTGGGTTGAGCTTTTTGTGAAATACCTGGCAGTGCATCAAACTCACCTAATACACCAATGATTGGCTTACCTTTCCCATATTCTGCAATGAAAGCAGTTTTCATTCCAGCAATATTTCTAGTCACTCTCAAGTCATTCACTTCTGCGTAACTCGCCAACGTTTCTGATGATTCATATTCTTCAAATGCCAATTCGGCGTGGGACCAGATTTGTCGACTTATATCGATAAGATTCGTTTTATGCCTATCAACAGAAGTAACTATCGCTTTTTTACTGTCTGTCCATTCTTGCGCTTGTACCATTCCAGTAAATAACAGACATAAAATGAGGGGTGTATATTTCATAGTATTGCTTTGTAGCAAATTAAGGATTCAGACTCAATTATTCATAGGCTTTGCGATATTTCAGTGAAAAAGAAATGACATGTTTTCTTACATTTTTACCATGAAATTTGGAAATAGTCGAGTATTAACGAATTTTGACCTTTGATTTTTATTCAAATTAGTGATTAGATACATAGTAATAATCCATCTGTTTACGTTTATCATTGGCAAAGATTAGCATCATGAAGTATACAAGTACGCTTATTTCACTCCTCTTTCTTCTTCCTTTTATGACATTCGGGCAATCGCCTTCTGGTGAGTGGAATGGCACTCTCCAAGTACCAGGATTTCAGCTGGATATGTCTATCACCTTAATTGAAGATAGTGAAGGTTGGAATGGGACTTTAGATATTCCAATGCAAAAAATCAAACGAATGGAATTGGCTGATCTTTCCATTCAAGGCCGAGATATTTATTTTAGCCTTCCTAATGTTCCAGGGTCCGCATCATATAGTGGTCAATTCGCAGAAGATTACAATGAAGTAACTGGCACCTTTACTCAAGGAGGTCAAAACCTAGATCTCACCTTTACGAAAGCATCACAACAAGATTTAGAAAGAATCATTAGTGAACTCACCGGTTTTGAAGATCTGGTTGATTCGATGTTGATTGAAAAGAACGTACCAGGTGTCGCCATTGGCTTAATCAAAGATGGTAAAATTCTCATGAGCAAAGGATTTGGCTATAGAGATTATGAGCATAAAAAAGAGGTTGATGAAGAAACAATTTTTGCTATTGGTTCTACCACTAAAGCATTTGTCTCTGCAGGTCTTGCTATTTTGAATGATGAAAATACTATAGACTGGAATACGCCCATTAAGGAATACTTTCCAAATTTTGATTTGGTAGATGATATCGCAGAGCAAGAAATG
This sequence comes from uncultured Saprospiraceae bacterium, assembly GCA_937997635.1. Classification (GTDB taxonomy): domain Bacteria; phylum Bacteroidota; class Bacteroidia; order Chitinophagales; family Saprospiraceae; genus CALFUK01. The sequence goes on from CALLFA010000086.1 coordinate 2,847, forward strand.
ACACCATTAGACCTTGTCACCCATCGATCTGGATTACCAAGACATGACCTTCTTTGGTACGGGACTGAATATTCAAGATCTGAACTGTTTGAGCGATTGGCTCATTTGGAACCAACGAAGCCTTTCAGGACAAGCTTTCAATATCAAAATTTGATGTACATGACTGCAGGTTTGCTTATCGGAGAAAAATCTGGAAGTAGTTGGGAAGAGTTTACAGAAGAAGAGATTTTTCGCCCTCTTGGCATGACTAGCAGTAATTTTTCTGTGGATGAATCAATGAAGACAGATAATTTTGCTTTGCCTTATCGAGAAAAAGAGGATAAACTAGTCCAAATAGATTTTAGAAACATTGACAATGTGGGCCCTGCTGGTTCAATAAACAGCAATGTAGAAGACATGTTGAAATGGGTAGAATTACAACTAAACAGAGGGACCGTTCAAAATAAAGAGATCATCAATGATTCACAATTTGAGATCATGCATGAACCACAAATGATTGTAGGCAAAGGCTCGAATCCATCATTCAATGCAGAATTTAGTACCGCCATGTATGGTACGGGTTGGTTTATCTATCAATATGATGGACAAAAAATAATTCAACACGGTGGAAACATTGACGGGTTTAGTGCCTATGTTCAATTATTGCCTGACAGCGATATAGGAATGGTTTTTCTAACCAATAAAAATGGTTCTCAACTCAACATGCCATTAGCTATGGAATTGACAGATTTATTACTAAACAATGATGCCAATATAGATTGGATAGAGCGAGCATACGCAGGCAGTGACATTGAAGACAAGGAAGAAGAAATTGACGATCGTCGAAGAACGAATACAAAAGCTAGTTTTCCTTTATCTGATTATGAAGGTGAATACGTGCATCCAGGTTATGGCGCAATTTCGATTGATCAAAAGAGTGGTGTGTTGCACTACAACTTTCATTCCTTTAACGGGCCTTTAGAGCATTATCATTTTGATGTCTTCCAAGGAGAACTCAATGATTTAGACCAAAAGGTAAATATTCAATTTCACATGGATCAGGAAGCAAATCTTTCCTCTTTATCAACGATCGTAGAACCTACATTAGATCCGCTGGTATTTAAAAAATTGCCACCAAAGCAAATTGAAGACAGAAGATTTATAACAGCTGTTGAAGGAGAATACACACTTGATACGCAAAAGATAGTTGTTCGAAAATCTGTTGATGAATTAAAGCTAAAAATTACTGGACAACCAGAATACACTTTAGAACCATACCAAAAAGATGAATTTAAATTAAAGGGGCTCCCTGGATTTAGTGTACGCTTCGCTTTCGACAATTCTCGAAGAAATGTCAAGGAACTTATTTTTTATCAACCTAACGGAACATTTAGGGCAAAACCTGTTGAATAGCTGTAAACAATCAACCCTCTATAATTTAATCTAAGAATACGAGTAAAGTAAAGTAAATAAATTAAATCCACCCCTCATCTGCAAAACTTGTGTAGCCTCGACTGCTAACAATCAAGTGATCAATTACTTTGATGCTCAACACCTCACCAGCATCCACTAACTTTTTGGTCAGAACCTTATCTTGCTGACTTGGATTCAAATTACCAGATGGATGATTGTGGACCAAAATAATGGAACTCGCTAATTGATCTAATGCGTATTTAAAGACGACTTTTGGATCGACTACCGTACCTGCGACACCGCCTTCACTAATCTTTCGTTTTGCAATAATGTTGTTTGATCTGCTAAGAAGAATTATCCAAAATTGTTCTAGATCTAAGTCTGCGAGCATTGGACCAATGAATTGATAGGCGTCTTGACTACTACTCACCTTTGGATTTACGATCACATCTTTTATCTGCCTGCGCCTGCCCAATTCTAGCGAAGCAATTATACTTATCGCTTTTGCTTCGCCAATGCCTTTAAATTTCATCAATTGGGAAAGAGATAATTTTCCAAGTTCGTTCAAGTCGTCGTTAACAGATTTCAAAATCCGCTGCGCCAGACTGACTGCACTTTCGGTCCTTGATCCCGATCCAATTAATATAGCGACTAACTCTGCATCAGATAATACTTGTTTGCCATGCTCTAGCATTTTTTCTCTAGGTCTATCCGACTTGGATAAATCCTTTATGGTAAAGTGTTTGTAAATATTGTTCATGAAACAATAATACTACTTTCTCAGAACTTAAGTAATATTGATGGAAAGTAAGATTAGTAGGCGAGCGAGAATAGTTACACATAAATAAATCAGAATTGATGTCTATGCTCATATATTTGCTCATACAATTTAATCGCTTCTGTCAACATTGAATGATTATTAATCTGCTCTCTGAATCCTTCCTTAAGTTTTTCTTTCTCTGGTGTTGGCAATGGTGATGATGTTGCTATATTTTGACTTAAAATCTGTTTTTTAAATGTATCTAATTGTTTGTCAGTATACTCTGGTAAAGCAAAGTTTGTTTCGAAATGAGTATTAAACGTTTGAACAACTTTTACTGGTTTTGCTGTAACATCTTCAAAAGAAACTATAAACAATTGCTGTACATAAGGCATTAACTTTTTATGAAAGGATATATACGCTTTCAATGCTGTTCTGATTTTCAACTTGGTATCCCAAGCTAAGAGGGAAGCAACAACTTCTATCGGTTCGCGAATGAGTAAAATCCTCGGGACATTATATTTGATTGCACGAATAAGTTGTTCAGAAGCGTGCATGTGATGAGCTATCTTAACAGATTTATTTTTGCTTTTAAAAAGGATAAAAAAAAATGAATTACCTGAACGTTGAAAACCTTCAATACAGCAATCAGAATTTGGATATATGATTTTGCTCTTGCAATTTTCTCGATAGTAGTTTAATGGAAATAAAAATTTGGAATTCCCAATTGAAGTCCCAGCAAGGAATCTCAGGTTCTTCTCAAATGCATTCATGAATCAAGGGCAACATTCAAATCAGCAACCAAATCATCCACATCCTCTACCCCAATACTCAATCGAATCAATGAATCTGTAAGTCCCACTTTTAATCTTTCTTCTTTTGGAATAGAAGCATGTGTCATTGTGGCTGGGTGACCGATCAATGACTCGACTCCACCTAAAGATTCAGCCAAAGAAAATAGTTTCGTATTACTCAGTATGACATCTGCAGCTTCTAATGTATTGTCATGCAAGTCAAAAGACACCATGCCTCCAAAATCTTTCATTTGTTTTTTGGCAATTTGATGTCCTGGGTGAGATTCAAATCCTGGATAATATACTTTCGAAACCTTAGGATGCACTAATAATTGTTCAGCAATTGTTCTTGCGTTTTCACAAGCCCTCTGTACTCTTAAGTGCAAGGTCTTAATCCCTCTGAGGATAAGAAAACAATCCATTGGTCCAGGTACGGCACCTGCGGCATTTTGTAAAAATCTCAACTCGGCGGCTATTTTATCGTCACTGGTTATGACACACCCGTGAATGACATCTGAATGGCCACCAATGTATTTAGTTGCAGAATGAGTCACCATCGTAGCACCGAGATCCAGTGGATTTTGCAAATACGGAGATGCAAATGTGTTGTCAACACAGCTTGTAATACCTTTGGCATTTGCAATCGCCGTGATTGCTTTAATGTCCACAATATTCAACATTGGATTCGTCGGTGTCTCGATCCAAATCAATTTTGTTTTCTCCGTAAGGTATTGCTCAATATTGGCAGCGTCGTACATATCAACAAACGTTGACTTAAGACCAAAGCGCTCAAATACTTTAGTTGCAAGTCTGTAAGATCCACCATAAAGATCATTCGTACATAGGATCTCATCACCTGGATTCTGTGTTTTAAATATGGCGTCCATAGCTGCTAGACCACTAGAGAAGCAAATCGCATGTTTCCCATTTTCCAATGCCGATAAGTTAGCTTCCAATGCGTGCCTGGTAGGATTTTGAGTCCTTGCATATTCGTAGCCCTTATGTTTGCCTACTGATTCTTGCACATAGGTCGACGTTTGAAAAATAGGCGTCATTATAGCACCAGTCGTCGGATCTGGTTCGATACCTGCATGTATAACTTTAGTTCCAAATTTCATAATTACAATTGTGGCGCAAAATTAACTAAATTGCCAATACTTATGCATAAGGATAAATTTTTCGAAGAAGCCGTCAATCAAGCGAAAAAAAGCCTCGAAGAAGGTGGAATTCCTATTGGTTCCGTTATTGTACACGAGGGTGAGATTCTCGGCAAAGGACACAACAAGCGCATTCAAAAAGGCAGCGTCGTTCTTCATGGCGAAATGGATGCATTAGAAAATGCAGGTAGACTTTCTGCTCAGGTATATCGAGATAGTACGCTGTATACCACACTATCCCCATGTCATATGTGCAGTGGTGCAATCTTACTATACGGGATTAAGAAAGTCATCATTGGAGAGAATATCACCTTCAAAGGCGCAGAACAATTGCTGATTGATAATGGTGTTGAATTGACCATTCTTCAAGATGAGACTTGTATTTCAATGATGAAGAATTTCATTGAGGAGAAGCCTGAATTGTGGAATGAGGATATTGGTGTATGATAATTTTTAATTTTTAATGTTTAATGATGTCACATAACCAGCAGTTAGTTCCAAAAAATAGGCTATTGTATGTTTGAAAAACGCCAGCATTTTACTAAAACAAATAAAAGCCCTGAAAGGGCGCTAGACTATAGCCTAGGGTATCACCCTTGGGAAAAGAACTATTTCATAACGTAAGCCCTGAAAGGTCGTAAGAAAAAATACAATAAGTCAATAACAAATACTTGTCTTAGTTCAAGAATTTCTTTTACGCTATTCAGAAATACAAAAAGCAATATCTGCTAACGCCCCTTCAGGGCTTTGGTACAATAACGACTTCACACCAATGGCGTTGCCATTGGCTATATGCTTTGCGCCCTTTCAGGGCTAACACATTTTACAAGTTATTTTATATCATTATTAAGATTATAATTGACCAAAAAAACAATTAGCCCAACTGGCCCAACGGGGTTACATCACTAGGATGGTGCATCACCCCAGACAATTTGCAAATAAACAAGGTCGTCCCCGTGGGACTCTTCGGCGAAACGTTACAATTGCGAGGGACGATGTCCCACGCTTTTGATGACACCCCTTTGGGGTATGGCAAACTAAAAAGAGTTAGTAGCTAATTAATATTTCGCAGACTTCTTACCAGGATTTGAATTCTGAATAAAATTTCGTAGATCATCATTGGCAGCTTTCAGATCATCTCTCCGAAGATACATCATATGACCACTTCGGTATCCTTTAAACGATAAACGATCTTGCATCCGACCACTTGGATCTATCTGCCACATCGTATACTTAGCATTAAAATAGGTTGTCGCGCCATCATAATATCCAGATTGTACAAGGACATTTAAATATGGGTTTTGAGCCATTGCTTGACGAAGATCATCTCTTGTATTGTCATTCCTTCTGTCCCATGGTCTTACTGGACCAAACATATTGTATTTGATGTCTGTCTTAAACTCTAAATGTTCTCTGAGGTAATAATTTATGGCTGGTGTAAACGAATGTAACCATGAGGTTAGTTCAGCATTATATTCAGGTCTGGACCCTGCAACTTTTTTATCGATTCCTTTATATCTAGAATCTAGTCTGCCTACAGTCATACCAGATTCATCTCGTAACAATTCTTTCCAAAAATAACTGGTTGGTACATCAAGGTTATGCTGCATGATGTTCTCTTTAGAGATGGTCGTGTAACGCGCCATTTTTTCTGCACAACTATTTCTTTCTTCATTGGAAATAAACCCACCTTTCGCAAGTGCTGGCATTAAATCATCAACGGCAAATGCTTCCACTTCGGGTAAAACTTCAAGCAAATCTTTTGATTGTAGATCTTCTGGCAAAACTCCATGGTGCCATGCAGCAGCAGCCATGTATGGCACATTAAGTGCAGATGATAAAGCATTGTCAGCGCCATAAGATTTGTAGTCGGCTGGAGAGACTAGAATAACACCATTCAGATACATCCATTGTTGGTTTTGTAGAGCTAAAGAAAGACCCATGACTCTCGTGCCACCATAGCTCTCCCCAATCAAATATTTGGGAGATCTCCATCGATTGTTTCTGGTGACAAATGTGTTTAACCATTCTGCTAAATACTTAATATCCGCATTGATGCCAAAAAACATATCGCGGTCAACCTCTTTACCAGATTCAGGAATCGTCCGTGAATAGCCAGTATTGACGGGATTGACAAAGACGATATCGGCCACATCTAACACAGAATATGGGTTGTCTTGAATACCATAAGGCTGGACCGGATAGCCTTCTTCGTCGATCCGCAATACTTTAGGACCAGTATACGCCACATGCATCCACACTGATGCTGATCCTGGACCGCCATTAAACGAAATCAATAATGGCCGGTCAGCATTATCACCTCCTTGCTTTTCATAGTACGTATAGAATAAGCTTGCTATCGGCACTCCCATATCATCCCAAACAGGGATAGTGCCAGTCTTGGCTTTATAGGAAATAGATTGACCATTAATAGTCGCTTGGTGAGATGTGACAACCGTCGTGTCGATGGGTAATTTTCGCATGTTGCTATGAGCAACTGATATATTGTTTTTAGCTTTTGACATTTGACTTTGTGCAACTGAAAAAAGTCCAAAAACGAACAATACAGCAAGTATGAAAGGTTTTATATTCATACCTAAATATAAAGAATAGGATTAAAAAACTGAGTGATCCAAAGAATTTAGATCGTGCTATTTTCTTGTTAGTGCTCGTTTTGCTGCAGCATACACATCGTCAATTCCCAGTCCATATTTGGTGAGCAATTGTGCAGGTTTACCACTTTCACCGAATGAATCATTGACAGCAACATACTCCATTGGTACAGGATTATGTCTAATGATTGTTTGTGCCACACTGTCACCAAGACCTCCATTTCGTTGGTGTTCTTCAGCAGTCACAACACATCCAGTTTTTGCAATGGATTCCAGAATTGCTTCTTCGTCCAATGGCTTGATGGTGTGAAAATTATACAGATCAACAGTAATGCCTTCTTGTACGAGTTTTTTCGAAGCTTCCACAGCGTGCCACATTAAATGTCCAGTTGCAAAAATACTGACATCGCTGCCTTCGCTAAATTGGATAGCCTTCCCTATTTTGAAAGAACCGGTTTCTGTAAACATTGGCCAGCCCGGTCTACCAAATCGCAGATAGCACGGTCCATCGTGGTCAGCAATTGCGATGGCAGCTTCCCTAGTTTGTTGTGCGTCACATGGATTGATGACTGTAAATCCCGGAAGCATTTTCATCAATCCGATGTCTTCTAAAATTTGGTGAGTTGCCCCATCTTCTCCCAAAGTGACTCCTGCATGAGAAGCACATATTTTGACATTTTTATGAGAATAGGCAATTGACTGTCGGATCTGATCATAGACTCGACCAGTTGCAAAATTTGCGAAGGTACATGCATATGGAATTTTACCACCAATAGCCAAACCAGCCGCGATTCCCATCATATTCGCCTCAGCTATTCCAACTTGAAAAAAGCGTTCGGGAAATTCTTTGATAAAAGCCTGCATTTTTAAAGAGCCAACCAAATCAGCACATAGACCAACGACATCAGAATTGCTTTGTGCCACCTCGTGAAATCCTTGTCCGAAGCCATCTCTGGTTGCTTTCTTCTCCACTGCCTCTATTGTCAATATATCTCTCATTTTTGTTTTGCTTTGTATTTTAATAATCGCCTAATGTTTCTTCTAATTGTCCCAATGCTTTCTCAGCCAATTCGTCATTTGGAGCTTTGCCGTGCCATGCGTGCGTACCAGTCATAAAATCAACACCCATTCCCATTTCAGTTTTCATCAAAATACAGATTGGTTTGCCATTACCAGTTTTGTCTTTGGCTTCATTCAATACGTTGACGACTTCCTCCATATCGTTTCCATTCATATGCATGACATCCCAGCCAAATGCGATCCATTTAGCTTCAAGATCCCCTAGTGACAAGACATCGTCATTGGCCCCATCAATCTGCTGCCCATTCCAGTCAACTGTGACCACGAGATTATCTACCTTATTATGTGGTGCATACAAAGCTGCTTCCCATATTTGACCTTCTTGCAATTCGCCATCACCAGTCAACACAAAAACAGTTTGGGTATCTCCTTTCAATTTTTTGCTTAGAGCTACTCCAATTGCAACTGAAATTCCCTGACCTAGCGACCCAGACGCCACTCTTACACCCGGCAAGCCTTCATGTGTCGCAGGGTGCCCTTGTAATCTGGAATCAAGCTTTCTAAATGTTGATAATTCCTTTACAGGAAAATAACCTGATCGTGCTAGTACACTATACCATAATGGCGAGATGTGACCATTCGACAAAAAGAATACATCTTCATTGGCGCCATCCATATTAAAAGATTGCTGGTGATTCATAACAGCAAAATAGAGGGCGACCATAAAATCTGTGCACCCCAATGATCCTCCTGGATGACCAGAACTTACAGCATGTACTTGTCTTATAATGTCTCTTCTGACTTGAGAAGCTATTCGTTTTAGTTCGGCGATATCAGCCATATTTCGTTTTGGTTTAAATTGAATAGTTCAAAGATACATTTGGATTTCTAATAATGTAATATTAGAAGGATAACAATATATTCTTTGGAAAAAGTATGTGAAATAAATAAGGCCCGATGGAGTTTTACCATCGAGCCCAATTGAACTTTTAGATTCAGTAATCTTAATTCACAGCGTCAGCAAGTCCTTTACCAGCTTTGAACTTTACTACTTTTTTCGCTTTGATTTTGATCTTCTCACCAGTAGCAGGATTCACTCCCATTCTGGCTGCTCTTTTCGTCACAGAAAATTTACCAAATCCTGGTAATGAAACATCATCACCTTTTTTCATACTTTTTTCGATAACAGCGAAGACTGCATTTACTGCGCCTGAAGCATCCGTTTTTGTTAAGTCAGAAGCTGCTGCTACAGCATCGATTAATTCACCTTTATTCATAATGTTTAACAGTTTGATTTTGAATACATTAAAATTATGCGCTAATGTATATTATAAAAATTTATAATACAAAGTTTTACACCCTAAAACCTAGCATTTATCGCATTTTTATGTCCAAACATGCTAATTTTGGACAATACTTGACAGTTTTTTATGAAATCTTGCTTTTTTCTAGCAGGAGTCGAACATTAAAGTAGATTAAGACAAGTCCTTTTCTAGGCTATCTGCTATGAGGTTTAAAGACAAAACCAGAAGGCAAATACAAATTCCTGGAAATACCGCCAACCACCAGGCACGATAGTTCAAACGGGCAGCACTCAACATATTGCCCCAGGTCATCAAATCTGTATTATTGCCTATGCCTAGGAATGAAATTGATGCTTCCAGTATAACCGCCGAAGCAAAACTAAACGCAAATACGATCAATAAAGGCCTAATAGAATTGGGTAGTATGTGGTACCATATGATTCTGAAATGGGAATAAGCAAGGCCTTTTGCTGCTTGTACATACTCAAGGTTCTTAATGTTCAATATTTCTGCTCTCAGCAATCTTGCTACCCTAGTCCAACTCAACACCCCAATAATGACTCCGATGACAACAAGTGAAGGTTGTCTAATCATTGACAAAATCGCCAATAGAATAAACAAAGCCGGTACCGCTCGCCACACTTCTATCAACCTCGACACGAAAAAATCTGCAGGGAAATTGATTTGCCTAGTTCCTTTTGTTCGTAAACGCTGATTATAGTTCGTAAGCCCAAATAGAGATAATAGAAAGCAAAAAACGAATAACACGACCTTGAACAAAAATGAAAATTGAATATGATTCACATAAAAACTAAGCAACAGCACAAATAAAGTCCAGATAATCAATGGGACTATACCAACCTTCAATTGCTTATCACCAAAATAACCAGAAAATACGCCAAGTACGATTCCTATACAAGCTGAGACAAAAACAGCGATAAATCCAATGACCAATGCCCATCTTGTGCCCTCAATAATACCAGAGAACACATCGCGCCCAATTTGGTCAGTCCCAAAAGAATAGTAATTATTTGTCCCTTGACCCGGAGGATGAAAAGGCTCCAAATTAGCAGCAGAGAGGTTTAATTGGGGAATGAGCGTTGGACCTATAAGTCCTACCAAAAAAAAAACTAATAAAATCAAGATGCCAATCCGACCTCCTAATGAAGCATTTATATGTGAAAAAATAGCCTTCATTATGTAAAAGAAATTCTCGGATTGATTAAAGAATAAATGATATCGCCAATAAAATAAAAGATTGTCGTTACTGCAGACACTAGAATGATAATGGCGGCAATTACATTCCAGTCATTATTCAATATAGAATCGTACATCAGCCTTCCCATCCCTGGTATATTAAATAAGACTTCTACAATGAGCGACCCGCCGAGCGAGGCCGGAATTGCGCCTATCATAATCGTGATAAATGGTAAAAGTGAATTTGGTAAACTGTGCTTCCACAACACTTGAAATGGTGACAAGCCTTTGGCAAGACCTGTAAGAAAATAGTCCTTAGCTTTCTCTTCCACAATAGCAGCCTTCACCTGTCTACCCAAATAGGCTAGGCTGTGGATCGAAATACAAAAAACAGGTAGTACAAGTAATTTTGCGTGTTTTGCCATTCCAGCCAAGACACCCTCTTCTCCAGAATAAAATAAGCCTACGGAGGGGAATATATTTGTCCAACGACCAAAATCATCTGTCGTAAAAAAAACAATCAACATTGTAGCCAACCAAAACAGCGGTATTGAATAAATACCAAATAAAAATCCAAAAATGATTTTATCAAAGGTACTGCCTTCATAATGACTCGTGAATAAGCCCAATAAGATTGACAACACCGAGGCAACGATTATACTCAATATTGACAAGCAAAAAGACCACACCAACGCTGTCGAAATTTTAGCCCATACAGGTTTGCCGTCAACCATAGCAAAGCCGAAATTACCACTCAATATTTTTGACATCCATACATGAAATTGATTTTGACTTCCGTGCCATCTAAAACTCGGATAAAACCACTTCTGCTTTTTAGCATCTAGTTGTTCTACCCTTTCCTGTAATAATTGAAATTCGCTTTGTTGTTTTGGAGACATTGTCAAAATGTCATTGTCTAAGGAAGTAAACATAGCTTCAAGATTGATATTGTCAACATCTTGGTTGAGTATTAATAACCCTTGCTCTATCGAAGTTGGCAATTGGGAATGCCTTTGCATTGCTTGTAAAGCCATTAAATAATTTCCAACACACTCCCAGTTTTTATATGTATGCAGGAGTTTTTTTGCGAATGATTTTTGTCGTGGTATTATTAGCGCATGTAAGGTATCTGGATAATATGATGGCACCACCGAGCAATAAAATTGAGGCAGATGTCTTCCTTGTTTGCGTGCTTCTTCTTTGTAAGCCGCATTGTATGCATCGGCAGCAATGCGATCGTTATCGACCATGCCCTGCAATTGCAAAACACTTTTCACAGGATCAGCTCCTGAAACATTAAATAGAAAAAAACTAACGACAATGACGATGAGCACTGTAGGAATGATCATCAATAAACGGCTAAAGATGTAGCCTACTTTCATTATTCAACTGTTGCTTCATATAAAAAATATCCTGGTCTTTGGACACTTGTCAAAACGGAGATTTTTTTATTTGTTGCTATTTTAGCCACTGGTGAATATAGGAAAATGACTGGTTGATCTTCAAACATTATTTCTTGCAGTTCGAAATACAAATCGTCTCGCTTTTCCTCATCGGTCTCCTCTTTCAATTCTTCAATAATGTCATCAGCTTCTGGGTTTGCGTACAGCATATAATTGCTCCCTCCAGGCTTTGCATTATCTGAATGCCAAGACGTATATGGATCATATTCTCCTAAATGAGTTCTTTTTCTCATTGGATAAAGATCAAAATCTCCGGTAGCAATGTGTTCTGTTCGAATCGCCCTATTTGCTTTTTGAATGGTATTTATTTCAAGACCAATGTCCTTTCCGTTTTCTGTCAAGATTAAGGCCAAGCGTTGGCCCAAGGCTCCTGAAGACACATACATGTCTAGTGATAATTCTGTTAATTGTCCAAGTATTTTTTTATCAAGTACACCATTATTGTTGGTGTCACTCCAACCAGCATTTTCTAATAATTCTAGGGCTTTTTCTTTATTGTATGAAATCGGCTTTATCGTTGTATTATATTCCTCTCGATATGGCAGTACTGGGCCAATCGTTCTTTCGCCTTCACCAAATTCTACTTGGTCAATAAAATCTTCAACATCAATCAAATGACTTAACGCTTTTCTCACATTCTTATCTGCCAGTTCCGGCGATCTATTATTCATACAAATAAAATAGAAGGCAGGGGTTTGAGGAGTTGCGAAATTTAGAGAAGTTTCTTCCGATTTAATTTGTTTGAAATTTTCACCATTTGTAAATGTCATCACATCAATCGCGCCTGCTTTAAGCTGGGTCATTGCTGTGACCTCATCTGGAATAATATTAAATATTATTGTTTTCGGCTTCGCTTGTAATAAAGGTCTGTCAGGATATTTGTTTCCCCACCAATTTTCTTTTCGCTCTAATCGCACAAATTGATCTGTGCGATGATCTGCTATGACATACGGGCCATTGCCTACAGATACATCAGCATGAAATCTAGCATCATTAAATGTTTTTGCAAATGCAGTAAACGCCTCTTCACTAGATATTTCTTCTAATTCACCATTCACAAAATTTTTAAAGGGAATATCAGACAAGGCTCCTGCGGGATCATAAATGTGCGCAGGAAATACTTCTATACCTGTTGCAATTTCGAGGGCATTAACGCCTGGTTTTTTAAAATAGACACGAACTTTTTTATTATTTTGATCATCTACTTCTACATCAGAAACCGTGTTAAGATATGCTTTCCAACTCGGTGTATTAACATCAGGATGTAATGCAGATTTTAAAGTAAACAAGTAGTCGTCACCATCCATAGGACTACCATCTGGCCATATGGCATCAGGTAGAAATTCCATTTCATAATATATACCACCTGCAAACGGTCCTGAAGTTATCTCCAATGCTTCTGGGACTTCTTTTATAATGTTCGGCTCTAGCTGTAAAGTCTTTGGACTATAGCCTGCAAGGTGCACATGCACATATGAATAAACATCTCTGCTTACCACATATTTGGAAAACATTGGAAACAAGACACCAGGGTCTCGATCAATTCGAACATGAATCACCCCATCAGATTTATTGTTTGTGGATTCATCAGAACAGCAAACGACCATGACACATATAAACAATATTCCAATTACTTTCCTCATACTTTAAATATACGAATTAGCTCCATCCTTTAAACCAAGACACGAAATCATTGGTCAGATTTATTTCTGAATATCTGAATAAACATTCAATGTCTGCTTCTGTTACCACTCTATGAAATCAAAACAAAACCGTGTCCTCTTGGCAGGAGGCACTGGATTGGTGGGCTCACGATTAACAAAACTCTTGCTTGAAAAGGGCTATCAAGTCCATATTTTATCTAGAAGATCATTAAACTCAAAGGAGGCAAACATCACATACCACCGCTGGGATTTGAGTGATATGCAGATAGATGCTGCTGCTTTGGATGTAGATTTCATTGTAAACTTAGCTGGAGCTGGAATTGCAGATAAGAGATGGACAAGTGCTCGTAAAAAAGAAATCTTGGAGAGTCGAACCAAAAGTGCAGCACTCATACATCAAGGCATACAGAAAAACAAACAAAACCCAACTCATTATATCGGCGCTTCAGCTATCGGTATATATGGCAATTCGACAGCACCAAAACTTTCAGAAGATCAGATTTCGACAGAAGATGATTTTATGGCTGACGTCTGTAGACAATGGGAACAAGCACATGAAAGACTCAAAAGTGATGTGACCAATTTCTCCATACTCAGAATAGGCATTGTACTTAGTACAAAAGGAGGTGCCCTCAAAGAAATACTAAAGCCACTTGAAATGGGTAGAATTGGCGCGTATTTTGGGGATGGTCAAATGATCTACAGCTGGCTTCATATTGATGACCTCTGCGATATGATTATTGACCTAATGGAAGGCAACATTGTCGCAGATACCTATAATGCAGTAGCTCCGAATCCTGTCACCAATAAACACTTGGTTGAGCAAATAGAAGAAGCTTCAAATAAAAAGGCACTGACTTTGCCAGCGCCTTCGTTTATCATGAAGCTTGTTTTAGGTGAAATGTCCAATACAATTCTCAACAGCACATCCGTTTCTTCTGAAAAGATAGAAAAAGCAGGTTTTGAGTTTGGACATCCAATTCTTTTGGACGCATTGAGGCATTTACTACAACACCGTATCTGATCAATGACCTTAATGGAATCTGATCATATACCAACCAGCCAAATGGTCGATTAATGATCGAATACTTCGATTTCTTTATTCTTTAGAACAAGATCTGTGAATTTACCTTTAAATCTTGTCGCTCTAACCATGTGATTATCAATCCAATGGTAGTTACCGCCACGAGGTTTACCCATCAAAAGCCCATGGTATTTGAATCCATGTTGCTTTAACCACGTTTCTGTGATTTTGCGATGTTCTTCCGTACGAGAAGTAAAAAAGGTAATGATGTGATTGTCATCGTACCACTGATTCAATATCTCCAAAGCATCTGGATAATGTTCAGCTGTCACCATACGTTCAGGTTCTTCATTAGGAACGTCATCACATATTGTACCATCTATATCGATGAGATAATTTTTCACATTTGGGTCCAATACAGGACTTAATGCTTCTCCTTTTTCGTTTGTTACGTTTTTTAGCGAATGATCCATATTAATTAAATTTTATGTAGTCTTCCGGGTTTACCGGATTACCATTATACCATAATTCAAAGTGCAAGTGTGGTCCATCTGACAGTGTACCACTATTTCCTATTATTGCTATCGCCTCTCCAGCTTTGACAAAATCACCTGCTTTTTTGAGGTTCTTTTGATTGTGCTTATAAAAGCTAATAAACATGTCTTTATGCTGCACACCTATTGTATGCCCTGTTTCAAGATTCCAACCTGATGAGATTACATGACCTTCTGTGACAGCTTTAACTGGTGAATCTTTTGGTGCCAAAATGTCAACGCCAAAATGATTGATTTTAGGGTCAAATTGTAAACTGATTAATCCTCGAATAGGTGCAGAAATTTGCATGCTTGTTGAAGATTTCTTGCTTTTGCTTGGAATTAACTTTTGCTGTGAAGCATCATCTACAGTTAGCGTTTTGACATCGCCTTCGAGTGCAAGTGTAGTTCCGTCAGCTGTCAATAGCTGTCTAAATGCAGACAAATAAACCTCTTGAGCTGCTATAGAATCCTGAATAGACTCCAAATCCTTAGTCAATTGAATAAACTTAGGATTTGATTCAAAGTCAGCATAGCCCGGGATCAACTTTTTGACCGGTGTAAATACAATACATGCGACAATAAGAAGCCCCAAAGCTACAACAAAAGAACTAATCAAGGCATATATATTTCTTAACGTAAGTTTATAGCTAGATACTTCTTCAAATGTTTCATCATTTAAAATCACCATTCGATAGGTATTTTGGTCTGAAATCCCTGATTTTTTGCTACTATTTGATGAAGATGGCAATGTCAAATGCGTTATATTTTTATAATAATTTCTGCGTATTTGTGTTAAAGTACTGTAATTCAGATTCTCATGACGCGAATTCGCAAAAATAAGGCAAATCCTGACACAATTATTGCAGTAAAGTGGTTTAAATCAGTCGAGAATCAACTAAACCGTTATCAGATTCAATTTTGACAATCGCAGCAAATGTTAAAAAACATCTTATTATTTATAGTTAGTCTGTCCATAATTATTGGCGTGTCTTCTTGCAAAACAACGAAAAAAGAAGGGGAGATAGGCTGGGTAGGCAAACAATACCACGATTTGACAGCAAGATTCAATGGGTATTATAATGCAGATGTCATCTATGACGAGACTTTAGTCATTTTAGAAAATCAATATCAGGACAACTACAACCAACTGTTGCCAGTATATCCTGAAATCAGCATTGAAAATCCAGAATCTCAGGCTCAAGAACTAGATCGTGCGATAGAGAAAGTAGCTGTTGTCAGTAACTTACATCCAGGCTCTAAATGGGTAGATGATTGTTATGTCATGATGGGGAAAGTGCAATATCTCAAACAAGATTATGAGTCTGCCGAAGAGACCTTAAAGTATTTTTCTGAAAATTTCAATCCAGCTGATCCAAATTCGCGCGCCTTCAATGCAACGAAAAAGGAAGACCCTAATGAAGTGAGAAGAAATGAACAAAAGGAAAAAAAGAAGATTCGAGAGATTGAAAGAAAAAAAGAGGAGGAACAACGAAAAGAAGACAACAAACTGAAAGAGAAACTAAAAGAAGCGCAAGATAAAGTCAAAGAGAAAGTCAGAAAAGTAAAAGACGACAAGCATAAATTCACTGAAGACAGAAAAAAAGATTTTGCTGATTTGCGTAAAAAACAACGAGAGCTACGGGATAAAGCAAAATCTGTCTATGATAAAGAGTTGAAAAAATTAAAAGACGACATCAAGAAAAGAAAAGAAAATCTGACCGCAGCACAGCGAAAAGAAAGAGAAAATGAGCGAGATAGAAAATTAAAAGAAAGAGAAAATGCTGCTAAGAATAATGACAGATCTGCCAAAAGGAAAAAATCAGAGATAGAGGCTGAGAAACAGGCAAAAGAATTAGAGAGACAGAAAAGTGCCGCTCTACTCAGTAAAACTGAACAGCTGGAAAAAGAACTTGAGCAAAAACAAGCAGAATTAGAAGCTTTCCAGGCAAAAAGAGCTGAAGAGAAAGAAGCACAACTCGCTGCCAACACTAAAGCAGTTGAAGACTTCCAAGCGGAAACAGATCGATTGGAAGAAGAGTATGATTCTAAAGAGGAGGACATAGTTCAGCAAGAAGAAAACAGACAGAATGCAGAAGAAGAAAAAGAAGCTGAAGCTATTGTCAATCCATTCGACGAGCAACTGGCAGGTGAAGATGAGCAAGAAGAAAAGGAAGACAACATCAAAACAAGAGACAACATTGGCAAAGCAGGATTTATGAAACATAGACCCGCATATGCTGAAGGACAATATTGGTTAGCCATGACCTATATAGAGCGGCAGAATTATTTTGTGGCTGATTATATTTTAAAATCATTGGCAGAGAACTCCTCTATATCAAAAGACGTCGCAAAGAAATTACCCGCAGCAAGAGCACATTTATATCTAAAACAAGAAAGAGAGGATCTGGCCCCTTCTATGTTGCAAGAAGCAATGGAAATCGCTGATAAAAAGCAAGACAGAGCCAGATACGCATTTATACTCGCTCAATTAATGGAAAAACGAGGTCAATATGCAGAAGCGAGCGAAGCTTTTGAGAGTGCCAGAAAAATGAGTCCTGCATACGATATGAAGTTTAATGCGCAACTAGCCAATCTGAGAACAGAGTGGTTAGCTGGACTTTCATCAATGGACGAGTCTCAAAAGAAGTTGAATAAGCTAACTCGTGATGTAAAGAATTATGACTTTCTAGATCAAATATATGTGACAAAAGCTGAGATGTTCATGGCTGCTGGAAATCAAGAAGAAGCTTTATTGGCATTCAAAGAAGCCACGCGATATGGTTCAGACTCTCCTCAACGGAAAGCAGAATCATTCTATCGATTAGCATCTCTATTTTATGGCACAGATGATTATGTGAATGCAAAACTATACTACGATAGTACGCTGCAAGTCATGCCAGAAAAAGATGACAGATATCTTGATGTCAAAAGACTCAATGAGAATTTAACCGCTGTTGCTGAAAGTGCCATGTTAGTAGCAAAACAAGATTCATTACTTGCTTTATCTAATTTATCAGAAGAGGAGCTAGAAAAATGGGCACTGGAGAAATATGAAAGAGAAAATAAAAATGAAGATACTGAAGCAGCTCCACTGATAGCAAGACCAAATACCAGACGTCCGTCTTTCGGAAATCAAGCAAATTCAAGTTTCTTTGCTTACAATTCTCTAGTGCTCGAAAAAGGTAAATTTGATTTTAATCGTAAATGGGGAGACCGCCCATTGCAAGATAACTGGAGAAGATCAAGCGAAATCTCAGAGACGCTATTGGTGGATGATCCGGAGATAGAAGTGCCGGATGAAAATGAAATTGCTGAACAAGAAGCCATTGCCCAAATTTTAAGAGAAGTACCAGTAGGAGCAGCTCAACGAAAAACAGCTGAAATAAAACTTCAAGCTGCAATGTATGATCTTGGTACGAGTCTCCGGAACAATTTAGATAATTACGAAAAATCAAATAACGTTTTAACCGAATACGTCAAGCGCTTTCCAACTTCAGACAAGCTAATCAATGTTTATTATTACTTGTATCTGAACCACACTGACTTAGGTCAAACATCAGAAGCTAATGTCTATCTACAATTGATCAAGTCAGGTTTCCCAGATTCTGACTTCGCAAAAACTTTAGAAAATCCTGCTTATGTCGAACAATTGGAGACTGAACAAAAAAAACTGGATGATTACTATGAAGAAACCTACAGAAAATTCGATGCTGGTCAATATGAATCAGCGTTCGAAATGGCATCACAGGCTCCAGAAATATTTGGTGAAGAAAATGAGTATGCAGCTAAGTTAGGTCTTGTAGCCGTAATGAGCCAAGGAGCTATTGATGGCAAAGAGTTTTACATTACAGAACTAAAGAAATTCATTCAAACATATCCGAATACGCCTGAGACGACTAGAGCTAGTGAGATATTGAGGTTTTTAAGAGGCAATCAAAATGCCTTCGACGGTGAATTATATGAAGAGCAATTGGCTAATTTCACCAGACAAGATGACAAATTGCATTATGTCATTTATGTATTATACGATTGCGATCTTGCTAAAATGAAAAGTGCAAAAGTTGCTATTGCTGGATACAATAACAAATTTCACAAATTAGCTAAACTAAGAATGTCCAATATCTTCCTCAATCCAGAGGATAAATCTCAAGTAGTCTTAATCAGAAGTTTTGACAACAGAGCAAAGGCACTCGAATATATGACCATCGCAAATAGAAACATCAAGGATCATCTCAAACCTGAAGAGTTCAGCTATGACATGTTTGCGGTCACACAAAACAATTATAGAGAAGTCATGAAACAAAAAACGACTAAGAACTACGAGGCGTTTTATGATATACACTATATACAGTAGATAAACCTGTTATAGAAGATAAGCCCAAGATGTAATCTAGGAATTCATCGGCATTCATTTTGCCTCGTCGTGTATTGGCAATATTCTAGAGTTGCTGTTCGAGTTGTTTTTTCTGTTCTTCGCTCATTATACTTCTTCAGTTAATAGGGTGATGGTTTGATGCCAATAATAAAAGATAGATTTATCTGGTTGCTTTTTTAGTCTATTTAAGTAGGCATAGTCTTGATTCTCGATATTTAAGTCTTTGATGTCTTGTCCTTCGTAGTAAGCGATAGGACTCATATCGTTTTTGATAATTTTGGCAACCATTAAAGCGACTCGTGCAGATGCTGCCATGGCATTTTCGATTCTGAAATGTCCTTCCATTAAATAGCCAGCACCAAATGATCTGATACCTTTCTCTAAAAGTTTAAAATTGTCCTTTGAACGTTTATCTGGATTTCGTTCTCTTCTTGCGATGGTAAGACAAGTCTCAAAAGTGTCATCAAGTACAACTTCTACTGTTTTATCATAGCCTCCTTGTGTTGATTTTCTAAAGCCGATTTCCTGTTCTGCATGAAGTCGGAAACTATCTGCAACAATTTCCATGTTCGATACATTTTCAAAGAGTCTGCTGAGATCGTATAACTGTTTTGAAATTTCTGTCGTTGAATCTCTATCTCCTTTAAAGTAGGGTATCCCTATAGTGTTCGGAGCAAATGCTGTTAGTTTATCTCCAGTTATGGCATCAATGGAAGGAGTTTGTACAGTTGTTTCGTTTTCTGTTTCTATCCATTTGGTCTGAATTGAAGATTCCGTAAATTCTGGATAAATAGATTTTTCTATAAGTATGTCCAATAGAATTCCTCCTGGTACATTCGCGTTAACAACTGATTCAAAATTAAATTTATAATGTGCTTTTGGAACTCCTCCTTGTAGCTCCTATGTTCGTCAAGATCCCACTTTTCAAATCTTGAATCCTCCACAATTTCATCGAGCATATTTTCAACTTCTTCCCGTTCAGATTGACAGACAATATCTATATCAATTGAAAATCTCGTTCCCTCATCGAGAAGTAGGACTAAACTTGTTCCGCCTTTGAAAGTAAAATCAAGACCTTTGTTCTTTAACCTTTCTAATAGGTGTAAGGCGTAAATCATTCGTTCAAGTATTCCAACTTGAATTGACTTATGTTTCTTCTGTTGTTTGAAGCTATCTAACCATTCTCTTGTGAAGCATTTTTCCGAAATCATTCTATCATATCTTTTATCAGGTGGTTCAAATTATTGTTTAAGAATGATTTTAATTCATCTGCCCTATCTCTACGCTTAGCGTAGCTAAATAGGCGAGTATAATTTATTGTATACTGTTTTACGGCGTTCTCGAACAAATGAGTCATTTCAGATCCTTGATAGAAGTAGAATAGTTTATCATCAGAGAATAAGTCCACCAAAATTTTTTCAAGTTGTGGAATTGGAATCTCATTTTTTTTGATTGTTTGTTTTGCTAATGGTGATCTTGTGATCAGCTTTTTAATCACAACAGGTTTTCTGCTCTCAGTTATATACAGATCGATCTCTTTTTCATAGGGATTGAGATATAACTCATATTTGAAATTATCTTTTAGGCGGAAATAGAGGTCTTGTTCAAATCCTTTTTCTATTTCGATTATGATTATTTCTTTACTAGATTGGTGTTGAAGAAATTCATTTAACCAAGATGTTTCCCAGAGGCAGTACTTTAGATCATTGAAGTATTCCTTTGTTGTTCTACTTAGTTTAAGCAGTTCTGAGGATATTTCAGGTTTATAATTGGGTTTAAAGCTTATGGCATAGCATCCTCTTTTCACGCTTTTAATGATATTTTTATCCTTTAGATCATAGATTCTCCATCCAAGCGTTCCTTTTTTGAGGTTTGGTTCAAAATATCTATAGAAGTCATATAGTTCATCTCTTGAGAATGAGTCCCTTTCCTTGAATTCCTCGATTAATCTATGTTCAAAAATCTTCGACATGATTACCCAATTTATGCCAAAAATAAGAATAATTGGCAAATATTAGAAATCTAATAAATGCCAGTAAATAAGAATACTGGTAAATATTTGCAAAACCTTGTGTGGGTGGAAAAAGATTGTGGGAGGCGGAAAAAGCAATGTGTCTGATAAGAATCTTTGCTCTTTTTTGAAAGTTGGCAAAATTCACCTGTAGCTTTTCAATTATTCCAAAGGCTCATTTTTACTTTTCTATCATCAGCTTGCATGTAACTTTCTTATATCTTTGCACACGAACGCAAAGCTTATGAAGATTTCACTGAATTGGTTGTCTGATTACATTAATATCCCAGTTTCTCCAGAAGAACTATCTGATATACTTACTGACCTAGGTCTCGAAGTGGAAGGTATGGAAAAGATAGAAGGTGTCCCTGGAGGATTAGCTGGTGTAAAAGTTGGTTATGTCGTTGAATGTGGAAAACATCCAAATGCCGATAGATTATCTTTGACGAAAGTAGAGCTTGGAATTGGAGATCCCGTACAAATAGTCTGTGGAGCACCCAATGTGGCTCAAGGCCAAAAAGTATTGGTCGCTACAGTTGGCACAAAACTTTACCCGCATGGTGGAGAGCCATTTAAAATCAAAAAAGGGAAAATAAGAGGAGAAGTATCTGAAGGAATGATATGTGCGGAGGACGAATTAGGGTTAGGCTCTGATCATGAGGGGATCATGGTATTGTCTGAAGATGCAATTATTGGTCAAGATGCAAAAGACCACCTTGACTTGGAAGAGGATGTGATCTACGATATTGGCTTGACACCAAATAGGTCAGATGCAACTTCTCATATTGGTGTGGCCAGAGACCTGTTGGCTTATTTTAAAGTGCATGATTTAGAACACACAGGTATAAAGCTGCCTGACACCTATAATTTCAGCATGGAAAAAAGAGACTTTAACCATGTCACCGTAGATATTCAGGATCTCGTCGGTTGTCCACGATATTCTGCTGTGTCCCTCAGTGAAGTCAATGTCAAAGAATCGCCAGATTGGATTAAAAAACGTTTGGCATCAGTAGGTGTGCGATCAATCAATAATATAGTTGACATTACAAATTTTGTTTTGCATGAAACTGGTCAGCCTTTGCATGCATTTGATCTCCAAAAAATAGCAGGTGAAAAAGTGATCGTTCAGAATCTTCCGGCAGGTACCAAATTCACGACTTTAGACGAAAAAGAACGGACATTAGCTGAAGATGATCTGATGATTTGTAATGGCAATAACGAAGGCATGTGCATAGCTGGAATTTTTGGTGGCATCACGAGTGGTGTGACGGAATCCACAAAGCATATTTTCTTAGAGTCCGCTCATTTCAACGCTAAGAGAATTCGAGTATCGAGTACTAGGCACTTATTGCGTACCGACGCTGCAATGAGATTTGAAAAAGGAACAGACCCAAATGAAACAATATTTGCACTCAAAAGAGCGGCCCAGTTAATGGAATCTTTAGCCGATGCCATCATCAGTTCGGATGTCATTGATGTTTATCCAGAGGAGATCAAACCAGCAGCCATTCATGTGACATACAAAAAAGTGAATGATTTGATAGGTATCGAATTGTCAAGAGAGACGATATCACGAATTCTTGACGCTTTAGATATAGAAATCATTTCTACAACGGATGATTCATTTACGGTACAAGTCCCTACGAATAAGGCTGATGTCACTAGAGATGTTGACATTGTAGAAGAGATATTAAGAGTCTATGGATTTAATAATGTCCCTTTCTCTTCAAAAATGACAACTTCCATCTCGTTTACCAAGCAACCAGACCCGATGGCTGTCCAAGAGTCTTTAAGTGAATTGCTTGTATCCAAGGGCTACTCAGAAATGATGAATTTGTCCATCACACAATCTGAGAAATATAAAAAGGTGTTGCCAGAATATGAAGATAAATTCATCTACATTAATAACACCTCTAATATTCATCTCGATATCATGAGGCCAGAGATGATGTTACCTGCTTTACAAACATTGCAATACAACAAAAACAGGCAACTAAAAGACATTAAATATTTTGAGTTTGGAAGAAGCTATCACAGCGGAGAAGTGCGAAAAGAGGATAAACATCTGATACTACTGTTGAGTGGTCAATTAGATAAACAGAGTTGGCACAGCGATAGTCGCCACACTGATTTTTACGATTTGCGAAGAGTTGTGGATGAGATCCTTAGTCGCACTGGTGCAAGTTCTTACAAAGTCAGCGAAATTCAAGACAGTTCAAAATGGGAATATGGACTTACCTATGAGAGAGGCAAAGATCACATCGTCAGTTTTGGTAGTGTAAAAAGAGATGTCTTGACAGTAAGTGATATTTCTGATGATGTTTTCTATGCTGAATTTGATTTGGAAATGCTACATAAGTTGACAAGTCAGTCAAAGACAAAGATCAAACCAATCAGTAAATTTCCTACGATTCGTCGTGACTTAGCGATGGTCATAGACAATCAATGCACATTCTCAGAAATAGAAGCGATAATCAAAAAGGCTGATAAAAAGCTCATCAAAGATGTCAACCTGTTTGATGTGTATAAAAATGAAGATCAACTGGGTACAGGTAAAAAATCTTATGCAGTCAGTATCGTATTCGAAGATGATTCAAAAACCTTGCAGGATAAGGACATTGACCCGATCATTAAGCATGTGATGAAAATGCTTGAAGATAAATTGGGGGCATCATTGAGGTAAAGCCAGTTGAAAACCTTTAGCTCACTTTAGAATGAGAGGGCGAACAAAAAGGTATCTCGACCATCTAGCGACCTCTTTGTATAATTTTAGTTTACTGCCTGGTGCAAACCGGTTGAATTCCTCTGTACTAGCCAAAACTCCATTCTCAACCAAAAACATCGTATATTGAGACAATTATGGAGGATGTTGTTCAAAAAATAAGTTTGATTGAACATAAACTAAAAAGAGTTCTCCAAACGTTAGTTGATAAAAACAAAGATCTCTTAGAGGAAAACCAAAATTTACATAAAGAAAGGGTCCGTTTGT
Organism: uncultured Saprospiraceae bacterium; assembly: GCA_937997635.1. Taxonomy (GTDB): domain Bacteria; phylum Bacteroidota; class Bacteroidia; order Chitinophagales; family Saprospiraceae; genus CALFUK01. Next base: position 27,145 of record CALLFA010000086.1, read on the forward strand.
TAGAAAAAATTGAAGATTACAAGACGAAACTTGTGAAATTTGAGAAAAGTGAGGACTCGGAGAAGAAAGAGTTGGAGGAAGTGAGGGTAAAACTGAAAGATTATATATCTGAGATAGATTCTTGTATAGAATTGTTGCACATAGATGGATAATACGCGTGTAAAAGACATGACGCTTCGAATTTCTGGAAGAAGTTACCCAATAAAGGTAAATCCAGAAGATGAAGAGCATATCCATCAGATGGAAAAGCAGATTAACAATAAAATCCAATTCTATAAAGTGGAATTTAAAGACATCGATCATCAGGACGCCTTAACCATGACTCTACTTACCTACGCATTCGATTTAAATAAATTAAAACAACAGAATGCTGACTTCTCCAAAATTGGGCAAAAACTTGAATCATTAGAATCTATTATAGATCAAGCCTCGTAACAAGCCCAGATCCTTTCCCAAGCAGGTGTTCATAAAAGTTGAGCACTTTATTTTTGAAAAAGCTGTACATGTGCAGCACAAACCAATATAAAATGGATCCAATACTTGGAATTATAGGTCTCATTGTAGGAGCAATCGCAGGATTTTTTGGAAATCGTGTCATTGCAGGCAAATCAAATCAAGCGAGAATTGAAGAAGTAAATAAAAAAGCTGATTTGACTCTTGAAGAAGCAAGAATCAGTTCTAAACGCGTCATTGATGAAGCCCAAATGAAAGCCGATAAAATCATCAGTAAAGCTGAGTCTAAGAACGAAAGCATCAAGCAAAAGAAGATATCTGAAGCAAAGAACAAATTTGCTAAAATGAAATCCGACTTCGAAAGCTATAAATCAGAGCAGAAAGTCTCAATGAAAGAGCGCGAAATGACTGCTATTTCGTTAGAAAAAGACCTCAAACAAAAAACAAATGCGTTTAAGGCGGAGAAAGAAGCGATAGAGCATAAAGAGTCAGAGGTCAAAGCAATCAAATCGAACCTAGAAAAGCAGCTTAAAATAGTAGCTAAGAAAAAGGAAGAGCTCGATAATGCGAATGAAAAAATCATCAAAGAGTTAGAAAAAGTATCTAATCTCACAGAAGCAGAAGCTAAAGAGCAAGTACTCGAAGCTGTTAAAGCAAAAGCGAAAAATGACGCCATGGTACTCGAAAGAGAAGCTTTATCGATGGCTAAGGAAAACGCAAACAAAGAAGCGAAAAAAATAATCATCCAAAGCATTCAGCGGATGTGCGCTGAGTATACTATCGAAAATACTGTCAGTGTTTTCAATCTTGATTCGGATGACATCAAAGGTCAGATCATAGGTAGAGAAGGACGTAACATCAGAGCTCTTGAAGCTGCGACAGGTGCTGAAATCGTTGTAGACGATACACCTGAAGCAATCGTCATCTCTTCTTTTGATCCCATTAGAAGAGAAATATGTCGACTCTCATTGAAGAGATTGGTATCTGATGGCCGTATACACCCTGCTAAAATCGAGGAAACAGTTGCTAAGGTCAAAAAGCAATTGGAAGAACAGATTAAAGAAATTGGAGAGCGTACGGTTATTGATCTTGACATACATGGCTTACACCCTGCATTGGTGCGGATGATTGGTAGAATGAGATTCCGTTCCTCTTACGGTCAGAACCTACTCAAACACTCCATCGAAACAGCAACTCTCTGCTCAACCATGGCAGCAGAAATTGGCCTCAGCAGCAAACAAATAAAACTAGCCAAAAGAGCCGGACTACTCCATGATATTGGTAAAGTCGCTGAAGAAGAATCAGAGTTGCCTCACGCATTACTCGGTATGGAAATGTGTAAGAAATACAAAGAACATCCAGCAGTACTAAATGCTGTCGGTGCTCACCACGACGAGATCGAAATGAATAACATCATCTCCCCTCTTGTTCAGGCCTGTGATGCGATCTCAGGTGCAAGACCAGGTGCAAGAAGAGAAATTTTAGAAAGTTATCTCAAGCGAATTGGAGAACTTGAAGACTTAGCGATGGCTCATGAAGGCGTCCAAAAAGCATATGCAATGCAAGCTGGTCGAGAACTTCGAGTGATTGTCGAAAGCGATAAAGTGAGTGACGGATATGTAGACGATCTATCCTTTATGATTTCTAAAAAAATCGAAGAAGAGATGCAGTATCCTGGTCAGGTGAAAGTAACCGTCATCCGAGAAAAACGTGCAGTCAGTTTTGCGCGATAATCTCGGCTAATTATCAATTAATCATTTTAGTTAAGCTTACCAATAGCTGCACCCTTAGACGTGTTGTGTTAAGAGTTAGTCAGATGTAATAGTTGCGCCTTTATCTTCGTATTTGAAACTGGTTAAAATACGAAAAGCTAGTTTATGTTGCCCTATTTGCCCCAGTTCTTACATTTTCTGTTATTCATTCGTTAAATGACTCCATCTAGTCTAAAATAATGCAAACTTTATACACATATTTCGTTTATATTTATACAGAATTGAATCTATGAAGAATCGGAGCATTGTACATCTATTAGATAAAGTTTATATGAAATTGAGAAGTTCGATATTCTTGGTATTGGCACTTGGAGCATTTTTAGTAAGTGCATATTATCCTAAAGCTGATCCAAAAGAAAAAGAAGCAGTCATATTTGAAACACTTCTTACCATTTTAGATAGGGCGCATTTTGATCCCAAAACACTTGATGATGAGTTCTCTGCAGAAGCGTTTGAGACGTTCTTAAAGTATATTGACTATGGTAAGCGTTTCCTTACACAGGAAGATATCGATGAGTTGGAACAATACAAACTCCTGATCGATGATCAGGCTCAGCAAAAAGACCTGACATTCTTTAATGCAGCTTTAGAAAGATTAGATGCTGGGTTTGCTAAGGCTGAAAAATATTATGATGAGATCATTGCTGGTGAGCTTTCTGATAACGAACCTGGTACAATTGAACTTGATAGTGAGAAAAAAGTATGGGTGTCTAGTGATCAAGAATTAAGGGAAAGATGGAGGACCTCTATCACCTATGATTACATTTCTGACATATATGAATTGAGAGAAGATCAAAAAGATCTCGCTGAAGAGGAAGAAGAATTAACTGAAGAGGAAATCAAAACCAAAGCTAAAGACAAAGTTCAAGAGCGATGGGATAAGTGGTTTGATAGAATGGGCAAATTAAGAAGATCTGACAGATTCGAAACTTACTTAAACACATTCACTCATTTATTTGACCCTCACTCAGATTATTACAACCCTAAAGAAAAACAGGATTTCGATATCAATATGGGTGGCAAACTTGAAGGAATTGGTGCTCGATTATCATCAGAAGGGGATTACATCAAAGTTGTTGACATCATTCCTGGAGGTCCTGCGTGGAAAGGGAAAGAACTTGAAGTAGATGACAAAATCATGGCTGTCACGCAAGATGGTGAAGAACCAGTGAATGTTGTTGGTTGGAGGACTGATGATGCAGTGCAGCTGATTCGAGGTAAAAAAGGAACTGTCGTACATCTAAAGGTTAAAAAGAAAGACAACACCGTGCAATCTATACGAATTGAAAGAGATGAGGTCATCATAGATGCAGCTTTTGCACGATCAGTCATCATGGACATTCCAAATAAAATAGAAAATATAGGTTACATAAAATTGCCTAAATTCTATTCTAGCTTTGAACGAAAAGGTGGGAATAGTTGTGCTGAAGATATCCGAGTAGAACTAGAAAAGCTCACTGAACAAAAAGTAGGAGGCATCATCCTAGACTTGCGTAATAATGGTGGAGGTAGTCTTAACGATGTTGTTAAAATGAGCGGTCTATTCATTGAGGATGGCCCTATTGTTCAGGTCAAGCCTAGAGAAAAAAGACCATATGTGTATGAAGACACAGACGAAAAAGTACAATGGGATGGTCCACTTATCGTCATGGTTAATTCTTACAGTGCATCCGCGTCTGAAATATTAGCAGCGGCGTTGCAGGATTACAACAGAGCCTTGATCGTAGGAAGTAATTCTACTTTTGGGAAAGGTACAGTACAGCGTTTCTTCAATCTTGATAAAGCAATATCTGGTATTAGAGATATGAAGCCGTTGGGCGAATTGAAGCTTACTATGCAGAAATTCTATAGAATCAATGGAGGTTCTACACAATTGAAAGGAGTCGTTCCTGATATTATATTTCCGGACAGATTTAGCTATGTAGATGTCGGGGAGAAAGATTATGACTTTGCTATGCCTTGGTCTGAAATCAAGCCTGTCAGTTACAGTCAAAATGTTTTTCAGTTAAAGCATATCGATGATTTAAAGGCTAAGAGTGAAAAAAGAATTAGCAACAATCCACAGTTTCAATTGATGTCAGAGCAAGCAAAGAAAATTAAAGATGATCAAGACAAAAGTCAATATCCATTGGACGTCGACTCTTTTGGAGACTTAATGGCAGAAAGAGTATTGGAAAGTGAAAAATTTGATGAGCTCATGAGTGACACCTTAGACAATCTAAGCATCAAAAATCTAGAAGTTGATTTAGAATACATCAATCTTGATGAATCTAGAGTTGCCAGAAACGATGATTGGATCGAAGGTCTTTACAAAGATATTTATGTAGAGGAGACCTTATTGATCATGCACGATTTGATATCGACACACGATACACGTGCCAGTGTGGTGCCCGCAATAAAAAACGACGAAAGATAACCCCTTTGTAATACATTTATAATAACAGCCATTGCGATTCTTCTCAATGGCTGTTTTATTTTTGCACTTGTATGAATTACCTCACACTAGAACATGTCAATAAATCCTTTGGCGAAAAGGTACTGTTCAAAGATTTAGACCTTACCATTAGTAAAGGTCAAAAAATCGCGCTTATCGCCAAAAATGGAAGTGGCAAAACGACTCTTCTGAAGATCATCGCAGGTGAAGAAGCACCTGAAGGCGAACATTCAAGAATAATCATCCACCCTAACGTTAGCATAGGATACCTGCCACAAGAGCCCGAGTTCAATTCGAATGACAGTATCCTAGATGCGGCTTTAGATTCTGAAGCAGAAGAAATTCAGGCAATTAAAAAATATGAAGCTGCTGTTCAACATGGATCTGAAGAACAAATAAATGCGGCCATTTTAGATGTTGACAGATTAAACGCTTGGGACATCGAGTCTAAACTCAAAGAGATACTAGGCAAACTAAATCTACATGATCTCAAGCAAAAAGTCGGTACACTTTCAGGAGGTCAGCGCAAGCGTCTTGCATTAGTCAAAATTATACTTGAAAATCCGGATTTCGTTATCCTAGATGAGCCGACAAACCATCTGGACATACACATGATCGAATGGCTTGAGAAGTTTTTGTCAAATGCTCAGATGGCACTTTTCATGGTCACGCACGACAGGTATTTCCTCGAACGTGTATGCAATGAAATCATAGAATTAGACAATGGTAAGATCTACACCTATAGAGGAAACTACAGCAGTTATTTAGAAAAGAAGGACAGTAGACTTCAGAATGATTCCTCCAGACTAGAAAAAGACAAACAACTCTATAAAAAAGAATTAGAATGGATTCGGAGACAGCCTAAAGCCAGAGGCACCAAAGCTAAATCCAGAGTCGATGCCTTTGACCAAATAAAAGAAGATGCCCATAAGACTGTCGAAACACCATTGTCAAAAATAGAATTCGAACCAAAACGGTTGGGCTCAAAAATATTAGAATTACACCATGTGACTAAGTCCTTTGATGATCTTCCTATTGTCAAAGACTTTAGTTATAAATTTAAACGCGGCGAAAAGATTGGTGTGGTTGGCCCAAATGGCGTTGGTAAAACCAGCTTCATTAAACTAATGACAAAAGAGCTACGACCTGATGCAGGAAAGGTGGTCCTTGGTGATACCGTAGAATTTGGACACTACAATCAAGAAGGCCTCCAACTTCAACAAGACAAGACTGTGATCCAAGTCATACGCGATGTTGCAGATTACATACCTTTGAAAAAAGGACACAAGATGACTGCAGAAGCATTGCTCGAACGATTTTTATTTCCTCGGCCCCAACAACAAGTATTTGTCTCCAAATTGAGTGGCGGCGAACGACGCAGATTATTATTGTTGCGGACCCTTATCGGGAATCCAAATTTTCTCATCCTCGATGAGCCGACGAATGACCTTGATGTAGTAACATTAAATATTCTAGAAGACTATTTAATCCAATTTCCAGGTTGCGTGATTGTCATTTCTCACGACAGATATTTTATGGATAAAATCATCAACCACTTGTTTATCCTTGAAGGTGAAGGAAAGGTGAAAGACTACAATGGATCATATAGCTCTTACAAACGACAGAAAGCATCTGAAATAAAATCAGACAATAATGTCAAAAAAGAGCCAAAAAAAGTAACACAAAAAGAAACAACCGATGAACGTAAACTCAGCTATTTCGAGAAAAAAGAATACAACGACTTACCAAATGAGATCGAAAAACTAGAGAAAGAAAAGAAAGATATCGAGGGAAAATTTGTGGATGGCAATCTTTCAGGTGAAGAGATCTCCAAACTCTCACAGCGCTTAGGCGTCATCAATAAAGACATCGATGAAAAAGAAAGTCGATGGCTAGAATTAGCTGAATTTATGTAGGGACTTGACTTGAAATGATTCCGCTTTTGGATTTACATTTCTAAAGAGAGTTAAGTTCTTAAGAGTATCAGATCGGCTACATGCGTCTTAGGGACAAAAAAGCATGATTGTCATCGTCGCTAGTTATGGGTGGTGCTTCATACTTTCTCCAACAGGTATTCATTAGGTACTTTCTTCGAAAATGTAATTTTTTTTAATCTTTTCTTTTTGATTGGAATCAGTGTTGGATATTTTTTCTTAGTAGAATTAAAAAATTGCTTCTTAATCTCCAATGCAAGAACTTCAGCCAATCCAGAAGGCACAGCATTGCCAAGTTGCTTTTGTATATTAGAAATACCTCCAGTGATTTGCACTTTATCAGGAAATGTTTGAATTCTCGCCATTTCACGCATTGTTAATCTTCTATTATTCCAATGAAATGGACCTATTGAAGTTCCAGGTTGTGCTTGAATTGTCCAACTTGGTTTATCTGGATGAAGTTTAAGAAGAAAACTCCAATATCTTGAACGCCATTTAAATAAATCTTCGCCTTTACCTCTTTCAGTATGATATAAGTAGTTTTCTCCTGGAGGAATGCTTGGCAATAGTTTACCCCATTTACCTCCAACATCGCTCTTTAATGATGTTGTTTTTAGCTTGTCTAAATCACCAATTGCATCCCAAGCGCAACGGTAAGGTTCGAGTTTTTCGAAAAGTGTATTTGGTTGTATCCTTTTATTGGTATTATAAAATTTTCGTTGTGGGAATTGAAATTTTTTTCCATCTCTATGTCCTATAATAAATACTCTTTCTCTTATTTGGGGTATGCCATAATCAGCAGCGTTTAATACTTTCCACTCAAATGAATAACTAACTGAGTTTTTCTTATTGATTAGATTGAGAGCATTTTCTAAGAATTTCAATCCTTCGTCTTTACCTTTATAGGCTAGGCCAAATACATTTTCTAATAGAAATACTTGTGGCAAGGTGTCATTTAGAACCCTCATATAATGTTCAAGAGTATTTGAACGTGGGTCATTTAGTCTTTTCGTGTCTCCATTAAACCAATAACTGGATTTGGAAAATGGTTGGCAAGGTGGACCTCCAATTAAAATTGATGCTTCACCCTTCTTCAATTTTCCTTCATTCAGGATTTTTTCTGAGCTTACATTTTCAATTCTATCTTCTATAACTTTCCAATTACTGTTCGCTCTCAATGTATTGCATGACCATTTGTCCATTTCTACGCAAACAGCAGTATCAAATCCGCCAGCTTCAAATCCAAAATCTATGCCCCCAGCTCCACTGAACAAGCTAATTATCTTATCTTTCATTATATTTAATAGAATTACTTCTTTCAAAGATAACAAAATAATATGTATCCACAATACACGAAATGATACGATTTGAACTCAGAAGGGCTATGATGGATTTCCAAGCACGGACTGGAATAAAGATGTCTTATGATGAATTAAGTAATGATATTGGCGTTTCTGTCGAGACACTTAAATCAATAGCTACCAGAAAAAACTACAATGCAACTTTCGGAGTAATATCAAAGATTTCGCTTTCTCTTGGAATTGATCCAATTGATTATTTTATATGGGATGTAAAAGAGCAAAATTAATGGATAGATTATTTAGGCTATGTGGACTTGATCCAGATGAGTTAGCAGAGGCTTTAGAAAACAATCCTAGAGCCTATATGGCAGTAAAAGGCGCTGTTGCTGAAGTTCACCTGCATAAGTATTTAATTGAGCAAGGCAACTTAGGGCACATTGTTGGCTTGAAATCTGCTCAAGGTGATTTCGACAAGGACTTCTATATTCAGCTGCCCGATGGAAGAGAGTTCGCTATAGAATGTAAAAATATCGAAGTTTTGAAAACAAATCAAAATAAAACTTCTTGCATTGAATATTTAAGATACTTACAGCTTAAGGAAGATATATTCGAAGGTCAGGATTTCAGTAATATTTCTGATTATACTTTAGCTGACTTAAAAGTACTGCATAGTGATTTGCCTCAATCTTTCAGAGAATCAGGTATCCCGCGTTATGAGTATAGTGCATCAAAAATAGAGGAGAAATCTCTAGCAGGTGGTCTGAGTGATTCTGATTTCTTAGCTCAATTCGATAACTCTCCATTAAGTATTGATTTTCAAAGGACAAGAAATTCAAATAACAAGAAAGGTGTTAACGCAGATCCAAAAACTAATCGGTTTTATACTCTGGATGAAGTAGATATTGTTGCAGCTTGTTTATTCTCACGAACTATGAAATGGGAATTTGTTTTCGGTTCAAAATCTTCTCTAATAATTCATCCTAAGTATAAGGGTCTCTATTCAAATAGATTGGTACTGGATTCTAAAAAATGGCATTCAAATTTGATGGATGTTGTTTAGCCTTAATTACCCATAAAATTTATTTATGGATTGTAGCCTATTTATCTGCTGCAACAATTTTAAAACTGTCCTGATTTACCTTTTAATGTTTTAAAAACATCAATGTAAGTTAGTTACAGATAGAATTACCCTGATCGTTTTCTTACAGAATAAATTGGTGAAAGTTACCTAAGCTCTATTTTGTTGAAAAACTCAAATGACTTATGGACATTTCGCTCCCAATACGGCCACTCATGACTACCTTCCAATTCTTCATATTGATGGTCGATATTTTGCTTTGTAAGGTATAGATGTAAATCCCGATTGCCATTGATCAACATGTCCGAAGTCCCGCAATCAAAACGAATGGGAGGTAATTCAGTCTTTATTGCAATCAATGCATCTATAGAAGTGATGCCATTTAATTCTTGCCAAAGAGACCAGTCTTCTTCAACAAATTGAGTCATTTCATCGATGTGAGTGATAGCAGAATGTGCACTTATAGCCTTATATCTATCGTATTGCAGTCCTATCCAAAAAGCACCCCATCCCCCCATAGATAATCCACCGATATAGAATCGACTTTTAAGACTAACTTCATCGATCTCTTGCTCTATCAGTTGTGGCAGTTCTTCACCAATCCATGCTTGATAATTTTCCACGCCATGATCCACATAGCCACTGCCGTCGCCCCACAGTCCATCTGAAGGAGTGACTAGTATGAATGATCCAATTTTTTCTTCGCGAATCATATGCTGCAATGTCTGGTATGCTCCTGCGCCCATGTTCCACGAAAAATGGCTGCCATAAACGCCGTGTAACAATACAATCACCGGCACATCAGATTTAGACCTCGCTTCGTCAGGAATAAACACAGAAGTATCGACTCGTTTATGCAATGACGGACTTTTACAAGTCAAGTGCCTGATGCCCCCTAATTCAAACTTAGGGTTCGAAATTTTTGTGGTTCGAAATAGGCTCATATTTTATATGTGATAAAAAAATAATGGAAGATAGACAATTACTTCTCTATTTTCATTGAGTGATTCTATCAGTAAACTCATCAATTTGCTTATTTTACTTTAAATTGAATCATCGTGAAAAAGATATTTTTACTCTCTTGTATATGCTTTCTGTATTATTCTATTTATGCTCAAATTACTGATCCAGTTGCTACCGAAGTATGGGAGCCAGAACCATCAGCCATCAAGCCCGGCAAAGGCTTAACACCTCCGTCAGATGCCATTAGACTAAGCCCAGACGCTTGGGAACATAAAGACGGCAATCCATTACAGTGGGAGGTCAGTGAAGGGATCATGACGGTGAAGCCAGGATCTGGGCCTATTTTTACGAAAGAAAAATTTGGTGACTGCCAGTTACATATAGAATGGCGATCCCCCACAGTCATTAAAGGAAAAGGACAAGGAAGAGGCAATAGCGGTATATTTTTACAGAATCGATACGAAGTGCAAGTATTAGATAGCTATGAAAACCGGACTTACTCGAATGGGCAAGCAGGATCGATCTACAAGCAATCAATGCCATTAGTCAATGCGATGAGCCCTCCAGGAGAATGGAATACGTATGACATTATCTATAAGGAGCCTCACTTCAATGCGGATGGGATTAAAGTATCTTCAGCATTTATAACAGTGTTGCATAATGGCGTGATCATCCAAAATCATACAGAAATAAGAGGCACGACGCCTTATATAGGACTGCCTAAAAATCCACCTCATGAAGATGACGTCATCCAACTGCAAGATCACGGCAATCCAGTCAGTTTTAGAAATATGTGGATTAGAAAATTATAAGAATACATGAAAAAACTGTTAATCATTACTGGAGACGGAGGTGAGAGTTATGAGACCCTCTACGCCATGCATCGATTTCAAGAAGCGAACTGGGACACAACGGTTGCTGCACCATCTAAGAAAACATTGAATCTGGTGATTCACGATTTTGAACCTGGCTGGGATACCTACATCGAACGAAAAGGATATTATGTAGAGTCTGACATTGCTCTTTCTGATGTCAATCCAAGTGATTACGAAGCTGTCTTACTCATTGGTGGCAGAGCCCCTGAGTTTTTGAGGAATGATCAAAAGACCATTGATATTGTCCGGCACTTTTCTGATAACGATAAATTCATTTTTGCCATTTGTCATGGCATACAAATCTTAGTGACAGCTGGTTTAGTCAAAGATAAAAACATCACTTGTTACGAACATGTAAAGTTTGAAGTTGAAACTTGCGGCGGCACCTTCATCGGTAAAGACCAGGCAGTGAGAGATGGTAAGATTGTGACAGGCCAGACTTGGCAATCACATCCAGATTTCTATCGTCTAGTATTTGAATGTTTAAATGAATGAAAAATAGGCTGTGAACGGCTTATCTCAGCTACTTCAATAGTGCCTTGATCTTCTTCTCCATTTCAGCTTCATATCCGTTATAATAGCCCTCAGAAGTAGACACAATATTTCCTTCTTGGTCGATCAGCATTGAATATGGAATTCCTCTGACACCAAGATTACCTGCCAAAGCACTATCTGGGTCGCTGAAGAATGTGTACGGCCAAGCTTCTTTCTCTGCCATCGCACTTGCTCTGCTTACTGATCTTGCCTTATCGAGTGTTATGGCAATTATCTCCAAATCATATTTTTCTTTCCAATCTGGATATACTTTTTCTAAAGCGTTAAGTTCCATTTTACATGGTCCGCACCAAGTTGCCCAGAGGCTAACCAATTGTATTTTGCCGTTATTCGTATAGTCTTTTATATTGACTGTTTCTCCTTCGAAGGTGTTGACCTCAATTGATGGTAATGTATCTTTAACTGTAAAGATCGACAAAGTCAATACTGAAAATAATAGTGCCTTGAATGCCATAACAATGTATTTACTGCAAATAAAACCAAGATTTGTACCGATTAGTCCTCATTTGATACCCTTTAACCTCAATTTAACGATGGCATGATCAATCATAATCCAGTGTAATCATTGCAATTTTCCACAAACTAGACGATAATGGGCATGAATCATGTGTTAAAGAAAAGAAATGACACATTAAGTCAATTCACACATGATAGGACTAATCTTTTTCGTTTATTTGCAAAGCAATTCAGAGCACGTATATGCAGTTTTTGTACCCCGGGTTTCTCTGGGCATTATTCCTTCTCGCAATTCCGATCATTATCCATCTGTTTTACTTCAGACGGTTCAAGAAAGTATACTTCACAAATGTCAAATATTTAAAGGAAGTAAAGCAGGAAACGAGTAATCGCAGCAGACTAAAAAACTTGCTGGTCTTACTATCCAGGCTACTAGCTCTTGCTGCTTTGATCTTCGCATTTGCACAACCCATTTTTACAGACAATGAATCCATAGAAGAGTCAAATAAAGCTGTCAGCATTTTTGTGGACAATAGCTTTTCTATGCAAGCACTAAGTGAAGATGTCCAATTATTTGATCTGGCAAAAGATAAAGCTAGGGACATCATCAATGCGTATGGCGAATCAGATAAATTCCAGATAATCACTCACGATTTTGAAGGGCGACACCAACGCCTATACAATCAAGAAAATGCATTAAGCTTAATAGATGAATTAGATATATCTCCTTCAGTAAATGAACTTCAAGTCGTGTTGAGTAGACAGCAGCAATTGCTTGCAAATGAAAATTTGGATAAGGAACTGTATATGATCTCCGACTTTCAAAGCAATATTGCCAACTTGGAATCTGAGTTGGATACGAATTATCAATACAATCTCATTCCGCTCCAAGCGGTACAAGAAAAAAATGTCAGCATAGACTCTGTATGGTTTGCCGCTCCTGTACCCATCATCAATCAAGCGAATCCGTTACTAATCAAACTGACAAATTACAGCGACACAGAAGCACAAAATGTCCAGTTGAGCTTAGAATACGATGGTCAAACAAGACCCTTGGGTACCAAAGAAATATCAGCCGGTATGTCTATAGTTGATACTGTAAATTTTTCCATTTTGAAAACAGGCTGGCAAGAAGCTGAAATCGTGATATCTGACTACCCTATTCAATTTGACGATCGATATAAAATTAGTTTTGAAGTCGACGAGAAGGTCAACATACTATCCATCAACGAACAAGGCAACAATCGTTATTTGACAGCAGCCTTTAAGGGCTTGAGCTATTTCGATATTTTAAATCAACAAGTTGGCAGAATCAATTATGGTGATTTTCAAATGCAGGATCTCATCATACTCAACGAACTATCCAATATTTCGAGTGGATTAGCTTCTTCTGTGCAAAGTTATGTGGAAAACGGAGGTAACGCGCTTTTGTTTCCCGGACGCAACATTTCAAAAGAAGGCTACAACCAATTGCTTACTGCTATGCAGGCGAATACGATAGTCAATTCAGAATCTAGTGCAAAACAAGTAGGATACATCAATACGGATGAATTCATTTTTAACAATGTGTACGAACGCAATCAACGAAACATCAAATATCCTGCAACAAGTTTTCAGTATGCCATGACATCATTCCAAAGAAATAAAGGACAAGATCTCTTGAGGTACCGAGACGGATCTAGCTACTTGACAAAATATATCTACGGGCAGGGTAACCTATATGTTTGTGCAGCTCCACTAAATGAAAACGCCAATGATCTTGTACGGAATGCTGAGGTCTTTGTCCCAATGTTGTATAAAATGGGCATTTCCAAAGCCAAGAAAGATAAGATATCCTATACCATTGGTTCGGACCAATTGATAGAAGTAGAGAATGCCTCTAATGATGGTGATATCGTGTATAAGATGACAGGAGATGAAGAGTTTATCCCAGGTCAATACAGCATCGGTGCCAAATCAGTCATAGATGTCAACGATCAAATAAAAGAATCAGCCTTTTACACGCTCAAGCTAGATGATAACGAATTGGGTAAGTATGCATTCAATTTTAATCGATTAGAATCTGATTTAAATTATTTGCCTGAAGCAGAATTAAAATCTTCACTTGGAAATGAAGTCAATGTCATCAGCAATGCCGATTCAGAAAACCTGACCGAATACATCAAAACAGAAGAAAGTGGTAAAGCATTATGGAAGTGGTGTATTATTCTAGTATTAGTATTTTTGGGACTTGAATCCTTATTACTGCGATTTTGGAAATAAGCATATAACGGAAAATCATGGATATCCTTCTGAAACAAGTAAAGCTAATTGATCAACGCTCTACCTTTCACAAAAAAAAGGTTGATATCCTGATTCAAAAAGGCATCATTACAAAAATCAACAAATCCGTAAAAGCACCTGCCAAAACAAAAATTTGGGCTGAAAAAAATACGCATGTGTCCATCGGATGGTTTGACATTGGGACTCAAATAGGTGAACCAGGTTTTGAGCAGCGAGAAACCATTGAGTCTGCAGCACAAGCTGCAATTAAGGGAGGTTATACGGGTATTGCATGTTTTCCAAATACAAATCCAGTACTCGATCAACAATCAAGTGTTGCATTCATTATTAACAAAGCAAAGACACAACCAATCGACATCCATCCCATAGGAGCAGTTAGTAAATCTTGTGATGGAAAAGAAATTGCCGAAATGGTGGACATGCATCACGCTGGCGCCATTGCATTTTCTGACGGTGATTATCCATTACACCACAGTGGTATTTTATTACGGGCTTTAGAATATGCAAAAAGTTTTAATGGCCTAATCATCAACAAGCCAGCAAATAAAGAAATACAATCGAATGGCTTGATCCATGAAGGAGAGATCAGTATCCAACTTGGCATGTCAGGCATACCGTCCATAGCTGAGTCGCTGACTGTCCACAGAGATTGTGAGCTGTGTTCCTATGCAAATGGTCGATTATTAATTCACAGTATATCTGCTGCAGAATCACTTAAAGAAATCAAAGCGTATAAGAAAAAAGGGCTTCACATTGATGCAAGTGTGTCTTATCTGAACCTCGTTTATACGGATAAACAATTGACTGGTTTTGATGCCAATCTAAAAGTATTGCCACCGCTACGGAGCGAATCCGATCGGAAGGCTCTACTTAAAGCTTTAGAAAATGGCGATGTGCATATCATTACGAGCAATCATCAACCACTCGAACCAGAGATAAAAGAAAAGGAATTTTTCTATTCGCCATTTGGTGCCATTGGATTGCAGACTGCATTTTCAGCAATCAACACAATTTGTGAGAATGAAATAGAATTAGATACTGTCATACACGCGCTCTCCATTGGCCCCCGGTCCGTCTTAGGCTTAGACATGCCAGACATCAGCGTCGGATCTAAAGCTAATCTGGCCTTATTTGATCCAAAAGAAAAATGGATATTCACCAAAGACTTGAATCAATCTAAATCCGTTAATTCACCATTTATAAATCAAGAATTCGTCGGTAAAGTGCAAGGGATCATCCATGAGAATTCTCTTTTACAGTAGCTATTATTATCTTTCCGACTCATCTAAAAAACAACAATGGAAAACAGAGTAAGCTCTTTCGGCAGAAATATCAGTCCAATGAAAGCAGGTCTTAAGTATGGTGCATTCCTTGGATTAGCCTTGTCAATTTTTGAGCTTATTGCGCATTATACAGGTTTGCAAAATTATTCATCCGTAGAGATGTCAAGTGCTTTCTTAGTAACCGCAATCCAATGGATCATTCTTGCTCTTTTATTTTTTCTTGGTATCAAATATTTCAAAGAGAATAATGAGGGGCACCTGACCCTTGGAGAGGGAATGACCACATCGATGTTCATCGGACTTGTATCTGGTATTATTTCTGCAATATTCACATTTATATTTTTGAGTTATATCGCTCCAGAAGCACTCGCTACAATGTCCGACACCATTATGGATAGCACTGCGGTGAATGCAGACTTTAGTGACTTATCAGAAGAAGACAGACAAGAAGCAGAGCAAATGATGGGTGGTGTAATGGGATTTTTCACCTCGCCAGGCTTTATAGCAGCTACTACCATCTTTGGGAGAATAATGAGTGCTATCATTTTTGGTTTAGTGTGTTCCTTGATTTTAAAGACTGATTAATCTTATATGGATTTAAGCATCGTCATTGCACTTCTCAACGAAGAAGAATCATTACCAGAATTGGTGAGTTGGATTGACCGAGTCGTCAAGGAAGCAAATCTGACCACAGAGCTCATCATGATTGACGATGGCAGTACAGATACCTCATGGCAAGTGATTCAAAACCTGAAGAAGGAATACGATTATATTAAGGGCATAAAATTCAGAAGGAATTACGGTAAATCCGCTGCGCTCAATGTTGGGTTTGAAAAAGCTACAGGAGAAGTCGTCCTGACAATGGATGCAGATATGCAGGACAGTCCCGACGAGATACCAGAGCTGTATGCCATGATCAAAAACGAACACTACGACATTGTCTCAGGTTGGAAACAAAAACGACACGACCCTATCGGCAAGACAATTCCATCTAAGTTTTTCAATATGGTCACTCGCAAATTTAGTGGCATAAAACTTCATGACTTCAATTGTGGTCTAAAAGCATATGATAAAGAAGTGGTGAAAAACATTGAGATTTACGGCGACATGCACAGATACATACCTGTCATTGCAAAAATGAATGGCTTCCATAAGATTACGGAGAAAGTAGTCGAACATCGGGCTAGAAAATATGGCGTATCCAAATTTGGTGTTGGTCGAATGATGTATGGCTTTCTTGATTTAACCACAGTATTATTTCTAGGTAAATTTGCAAAGCGTCCCATGCACTTTTTTGGTACATGGGGAATATTTTTTATGCTTATCGGTTTTGCAATTTTATCGTATTTGACAATTGTAAAAATGATCTATAATACGGGAGGAATAGCGACACGACCTTTATTCTTTTTTGGCATTCTAACATTAATCATTGGGACTCAATTATTTGTTACAGGCTATGTTGCTGAGCTAGTGTCACGAAATGCTGTAGATCGCAACAATTATAAGATAGCAGAAGAGATAACATAAATACGAGTCATTAAACGGCACATTATTCATGAAGTATTATTCTTTTTTCATAGTAGTATTTTTATTCTCTTGTCAAACTCAAAAAGGCAATTCAAATGTGACGGAGTCCTGTTTTGGTTTTGACCAGCGACAATGTCAAGTCGATGAATTTGCTTCATTAATCAAAGGAAATTCGCAAGAAGAATTATTTACGGCAATGACCACTTATCTAGGCAATAAAGGAATACAATTACAACACATTCGCATAGACATGGATCATCATGAGACAGTTTGTCAGGCATGTGAAGTTTGTCCCGAGCATCATCGTTATTTTGTAAGTGTTAATCCAGAAGACTCAGCAACATTACAAAGCTTGAATTTATTCAATTTGGAAACTGTTTCTTGTGCTGATTATTTCAAATGAAAAACAAGAGTATTGAAAAAATAACCATACTTGGACCAGCTCATCCATTCAGAGGAGGTATCGCAAGCTTTAATGAACGCTTAGCAAAAGAATTACAAGACTTTGGGAAAAAAGTCAACATTTACACCTACACTACGCAATACCCTTCTCTTATTTTTCCAGCCAAAAATCAACTAACAGATGACCCAGCACCAGATGGTCTTTCCATTGAGAGAACATTCAGTACGATCAACCCATTGACATGGAGATCAACTGTACAAAAACTAAAACAAGAAAAACCGGATTTATTGATTAGTCGATTTTGGTTACCGTACACAAGTCTTTCCACAAACTTTATTCACAAAAAAATAAAAAATGAAAAAAGCATACGTCAACTCTCAATCGTAGATAATTTAATTCCACATCAGCATATGCCTGGTGACGATTTTATCATCAAACAATTCCTACATTCTTTAGAGCATTTTATTTGTTTGTCGTCAGGTGTATTAGAAGATGTCTTAAAAAGAAAAAAGAACGCCGTAACTGACAAAATCCTCCACCCAATTTATGACCATTATGGCGATGTCATCAATAAAACAGATTCAGCCAACATATTAAATGTCAAGTCTGAGTATACATATATCCTTTTTTTCGGATTCATTAAACCATATAAGGGTCTCGACTTACTCTTGGACTGCCTCGATGTTGATTTTTTAAAACAACAAAAGATTAAGGTACTTATTGCTGGAGATGTCTATGGATCTTCTAAAGTGTATGATGACATCATATCAAAAAACAATTTGGCAGATCACATAATTTTCCATAAGGACTATATACCTAATGAGAAAGTTGCCGCCTATTTTTCATTAGCTGATTTAGTCGTGCAACCTTATCGCACTGCCACGCAAAGTGGCATCAGCCAAATAGCATTGCACTTTGAAAAACCTGTGGTAGTTACAGATGTTGGAAGTTTATCTGATTTTGTTGCGGATGGAAAATCTGGTTATGTTGTTCCTGTTGACAAATCAGCCATTATGACTGCCATCAAAAAGCATTTCAAAAAAAATAACGATTTACAAGTAATGACAGATTCTATAAAAGAACAAAAGCGAGCATTTGGATGGGATGAGTTTGTGAAAAAATTACTTGCATTTGCAGAACAAATACCGAACAAGTAATTAGAGACTTTTAATGATGTCTTCAGCATATTTAAATGCCGTTGTCGCATTACTCTCAAACGCTTCTCGAGGGATTACTTTTTGAATGATTCCATCTGCATCAATCAAAAATAGCCGACCCAAACCCAAGTCGCCTCCGAAAGCAGCTTCGCCTAAAACCTTACCATGTGGGATAATAGGAAAATCTATTGGATAAGAACGTCTAAAATCCAAGAGCTCTGTTTTACTTTCTTCTGCAAGTGAGATAACTTGAAGATCATCTCGATATCGGCTTTGCAAAAGATTTAGCTGATCAATTTGACTTGTACTAATCGCATCAGTTGTGCTCCAAAACCAAATAATGAGATTTTTACCTTTATAATCACCCAAAAATTGTTCAGTACCTAAAATATCTGTTGCCAAAAATGGAGCCGCCTCAGTATTTTCTAATGACGCAATCAAGTCCTTGGTAGGTGGAGTAAATGCATCAAATTCTACAAGAAAATAGCCTTTTTCGTTTTGGCTTATTAGCTTCAAAGAGATCAATAAGCATATGCCACAAGACAAAAGTAAACGTTTCATACAGTGTTCGAGGTTTAAGACGCCAATATCAGACAACTTTCTGACAAAGGAAACTGTACTCAAGTTAATGTTTAGTCAAAAAATTGAAGACATTCTGGTTTTCAACTGACAAATCAAGTTTAAGGGAGTACATTTGTGCCTGATTTATGTACGCTGTAAAAGAGATATACTATACAATCCAAGGAGAGGGATTCCATACTGGAAGACCAGCTGTGTTTTGCAGATTCAGTGGATGCAATCTATGGTCAGGTAGAGAAGAAGATCGTCACAAAGCAATCTGCAAATTCTGTGATACAGACTTTTGGGGTACAGATGGTGTACATGGTGGCAAATATAATGCTGGCGAAATTGCCCGTATTTGTTCAGAACTGTGGCCGGATGTGCAAGCTAATAAACTAGTTGTTTGTACGGGCGGCGAACCAGCTTTGCAAATGGACGACACATTCGTAAAAGCACTTCATGAGGCAGACTTTGAGATAGCAATCGAGACCAATGGCACACTTGAATTGCCATATGGAATTGATTGGGTTTGTGTGTCTCCAAAGGCCAATACGGATATCGTTGTACAAAACGGAAATGAATTAAAGTTGATTTATCCACAACAAGGTATTTCTCCTCAAGAGTTGGAAGCATTTGATTTCGAACACTTTTACCTACAGCCTATGGATAATCCGGCTTTATCTGAAAACAGAATTAAAACCATCAATTACTGTAAGAACAACCCTAAATGGAAATTGAGTTTGCAAATTCACAAAGTGCTCAATATTCCTTAATGAAAAGTAAATAGATCTTCATCATCTCTTTCTTATATAGAATAGCTCTTAGATAAAACCAATAGACCAAATACCCAACCAAAATCAATCTGACTATTGCGCTTATTTAGATTACTACCTTACAAAGTACATCCATTTATAAGACCATTAAAAATAGCACCAGCTTCAATTTCAAATTCAGGATTTAATTGAATAAAAGTCCCAGCTTCAAATCGGACATCAGCATTCGACTCTATAATGACGTCAGTAGTTGTTATCTCATTTACTGTGAAATATTGATCTGCATTACCTCCTTGAAAAGTTGTATTATTTATCTGTTCGTTATCTCGACATTGATTGTACATCCATTCAATACATTCGACATCTAGGTTTCTAATGCCAAAATCTGGAACGTTGTTTACAAAATCGCTATTGCATAAGCTACCATTCATCAATGCCGTGCAAGAGCCTCCTATATGATCCAAATTATAACTATGTAACAATTCATGTATGATCAACGCTGTATATTGATAACCTGAAAGACAACCAGCATCACTATTTAAAAATATATACGAGGATTTGGCTTCGAGCCATTGATTGCCGCATTGGTCAGTGATGCAGGGTATTTTAGCAAAAGTACCACCTGTGCCTACAATGCCGTTGCAAGATGGTGAAAGATCAGCAAGTTCATCACAAGGGTCATCAAAATATACCCATATCACGGGTAGATCATTGGGATTACAAATATTATTCGTCACGGTAGCGACTTCTGAACAACCCGTTGTGTTACAATCCTGGACAAGTGGTGATGCCAGACTAATGGAAATACCATCTATATTATTCAATGTCTGTATTGCATCTTCCAAATATGTGAATTCTAAACTAGTCGATGGATCATCAGATGCCGTATTCGCTACTTTTATTTCAAGATGAGTATTAGAAGGATACTTTGCTGGAGAAAGTGCACCAGCTGATATATTACAAAACGTATTTAGATTAAAAGGGTCACCTATTAATGTTGTGCAATGAGCTGGTATTGCACAGGAGCTTGTCTTGTTAACAGCTATTTGCTGTATACGATTAGTTGAATAATCGAACGATTTAAATCCGGCTTTTTTGTAAGCAATTTTATTTGATTTTAATTGCTGTCTAAACTGATTGCTTTTATATGAACCAAGTAATGATTCATCAATGTCTCCCATAAAACATAGATCTAGAATTTTTTCTGTTCTTGCCAATATCAATTCTCCATCTTTCTCTATTTCTTGAAAAACAGACAAGGCTTGTAGTCTTGGCCTGTAATATCCCTTTCCATCCTTAAAAAGAAACAGCAGATATTTTTCTCCAATGGCAAAATTGACATCCCCGCTCACACTCAACCATTCTGAAGCAGTCTGCGTACTTGCTTCTTTGATAAGAATTGTAGAATTTTTGTTTACCGCTCCTTTAAATGACTCTAGCACCCTAAACTTATTAATCGTGCCAAAGTCGTCGTGATGAGCCTTCACTTCTCCAAACACCACGAATTCTGAATGTTGAAATAATTCATTGATGTCTTTGGGTGGAATTATTGTAGTCGCCAAATTGACATTACAAAAACTCAAAAACGTTAAAAGTGTTAAACATCCGCGACTACACATCGAAAATACCGTCATAATTACGTAGAATAAAAAAACATTTAAAAAAGGGTGTAGATTCGGGGCATCAAAAATTGCGTACCGTGAAAATTAGAAATCTCTTATTGGTAGTAACAATTTCCGCTATAAGTGTACAAATGTATGCTCAATTATCTTTACGCACAAGTCTACAGTCTGAATGGAAAGACAGTACAGATTTAAATTTAGGCTATAATGACGTTTGGGGTTATGTCGCACCTAACGGAGATGAGTACGCGATTATTGGTTC
The DNA here is from genome assembly GCA_937997635.1 of uncultured Saprospiraceae bacterium. Classification (GTDB taxonomy): domain Bacteria; phylum Bacteroidota; class Bacteroidia; order Chitinophagales; family Saprospiraceae; genus CALFUK01. The sequence goes on from CALLFA010000086.1 coordinate 48,837, forward strand.
TCGCACGAAGGTAAATTTCGTCAATATTACAGACCCAACCAATCCTTTCAGTGTCACCAAACATGTGGGAGGAAGCAATACGATTTGGAGAGATATCAAAACCTACAAACAATACGCCTACAGTGTATGTGATGTATGTACTGAAGGCTTACTTGTTTTCGATTTATCAACATTACCCAATACAGCGACACATGTCAATCAGATTACGACAGACTTTGAGCGGGCACATAATATTTTTATTGAAGGAGATAGATTGTATGTTGTTGGTATGGTTGGCAATGATGATTTATTGATTTACGATTTATCTGTTGATCCTGTTAGCCCTACACTTTTAGCAACTGTTGACTTGGATATTATTTTAGATACGGGGGTTGACATGTTGTATATACATGATATATATGTTCGAAATGATATTGCATACGCATCACATGGGAATCCGGGCTATTTTATATGGGATGTATCAGATCCACAAAACATTTCTCTCATTGCTGAAAATGCTTTTGGTGGTTATAATCACAGCAGTTGGCTGAGTGAAGATGGCGAATATGCGTATGTCGCTGAAGAAGTACCAAGAGGATTGCCTATGCAGTTAGTAGATCTGCGGGATATGACCAATGGTAATATCAACAGTATATCTACCTTTCATGATAACCTTGCTCCTATTGGTCCAAATAATGAGAGAGTAACCCAACATAATCCATTTGTCAAAGACGACCTTCTCTACATATCAAATTACGAAGATGGGTTGAAAATATACGACATTGAAATTCCCGATAATCCCGTCCTATTTGCATATTACGATACTTATCCAGACGACAATCTCGCTGGTCAATATAGTGGCTATAATGGTGCTTGGGGGACTTACCCTTTCTTACCATCCGGTAATATTTTAGTCTCTGACAGAACCTATGGATTGCAGGTTATTGTACTAGATTACAAAGAGTGTGCTGGTGTTGCAAAAGTGATTGGTCATATTACATCTAGCGAAAATGAGAGCTACTCTTGTTGCATCATCACAAGTACGTCCTCTTCTTCTATCAGCGGTAATGTAGATTCTGAATATACTGCGGGTCAATACGTTACTTTGGGCAATAACTTTGAAATAACTTTAGGGTCAAATGTTCTATTTGACATTGAATCATGTGAAAACTGACACTTTTATGTGAGCTTCCACATTGTTTATTTAAAGTCGTATACTTGTGTTACATCTAACATTCAATTATGCGGATTTTTCTATTTGTCTTAACACTATTTCTATCGACTATCTCATATGCTCAATTAATCCAAACGGTTAATTTGCTTGGCACCTATGATCCTCCTACTAGCGATTTGCCACAATCTGGAGGTGTACAGTTTAATGATGTATGGGGCTATACCAGTCCAGCTGGAAGAGAAATAGCAATTCTTGGAAATGTCAGTTATGTGGTTTTTGTTGATGTGACAGATCCTACAAATCCAACGGAAATCCATAGGCATGCGCCTGGGAATACGTCTATTTGGCGTGATTTCAAAACCTACAAACAATATGTCTATGGTGTCAGCGATCAATTTGGTGCTACTGAAGGTCTGCAGATTTATGACCTTAGTAATTTGGATTGCGGTGGAGAAATTATAAATCTGGGTGGCATCACAGATCAATTTGAAACGTCACACAACATCTTTATAGACGAACCAAACCACAGATTGTATGTCGTTGGTCTAAGACAATTTACAGATGTTTATGTGTACGATCTGGAGCCGGACCCTACAAATCCAGTCTTATTAGCTAATGTGAATTTTAATGCAGCGATAGCTAGCAGTGAAGGCTTATATGTTCATGACATTTATGTTAGAGATAACATTGCATATTGTTCACATGAATTTACTGGTTTATATATTTGGGACATGACAGACCTTAGCAATCCAAATAACCCGCCTTCGAATGGTGGCAGTTCAATACAGCTATTAGCTACAGATGACTATGGAGGGTATAATCACAGTTCCTGGGTCACAGAAGATGGTCAATTCGCAATAACCGCAGAAGAAATCCCTGCTGGTAGAGAATTAATCTCCGTTGACATTTCTCAAATGACAAGTGGTAATATTTTTGATGTCGACATGTTTTCTCATAGCTTAGAACCTGTGGGAAGACCTACACCACACAATCCGTATATCAGAAACGACTTTTTATTTATTTCCTACTACGAAGACGGATTTAAAGTTTTTGATTTCAGTGACCCAACAGCACCTACCCTGTATGGGAATTATGACACATATCCACTCAATCAAGGAGGCTATTCAGGTACTGAAGGTGCGTGGGGTTGTTATCCATTCTTCCCATCTGGTAATGTACTTATCTCTGACATCACCTTTGGTCTCCATGTTTTTCAAGTCACTGGGGTTGAAACTTGTGCAGACGGCATTTTGAATCAGGATGAGACGGGTGTGGACTGTGGTGGTAAATATTGTTTGCCATGCGATACATGTTTTGATGGCATACAAAATCAGGATGAGACTGGTATAGACTGTGGAGGCTCGATTTGCTGTGCCACATGTCCACCACCATCTGCAGTTGATTGTGATGATGTCAGTCTCACTATCACAAGCGACATTACTACTGACAGAGATGAGTATTATTCAGATTTTGTAGTCACATCAGGTGTCGTTATTCACCAATCACCATTTGATGCCAAATTCCACGCAGGTAATTTTTTACAAGTGAATCCTGGTTTTGAAGTACTGCAAGGTGCACAATTGTTGTTGGCAATTGAAAGATGTCAATAAGCCAATATGTAATATAGCTTACTTGTTTTTTCAAATATGTGTTTTAACTTTATGTAAAATTTCAAAAATGAAAAACCTCAGGTTATTACTATCACTCGTATGTATGTTACTTGTGCAGCTGACATTTGCGAGTCACGACGAAGATCTAGATGGTGATCTTTCTAATGATCCGATGAATCCAACTGTTATAAATGTAGTAAATGGTTCAAATGAGGTATGTGCAGCTTCTCTAGCACCAGATACGGATTTTTTTACAATTACAGTTCCAGCTGGAGCGACATTGGATGAAATCGAGCTGACGAGTTTTAATTCTGCTGGTGTCGGGTTTTTAGGTTTCGCTTCAGGTACGACCATTGATCCGAATGCAGGAATACCAGGATTACTAGGATGGACACATTTGGGTAATGCACAAGGTCCACAATTGGCAGAATTGGGGGCTAATGGTGGAATTGGCTTTACTAGCCCATTAGGCCCTGGTGATTATACATTTTGGACACAAGAAACATCACCTGTCAATTCGACTAGCTATTGCCTAGATTTTCAGCTAACCATTCCTCCACCACCTGTTACAGCTATTCCTACTATGGGTGAATGGGGTTTGATGATCCTCGGATTATTGATGTTGATATTAGGAGTAACCCAGATAAGAAGTGTTAATAGACACAAGAGCTTACCAGAGACAGTATAAGCAGTAAATTCTTTGTTTGGTTTCACAACACACTGACTAAAAGTTGATCAGCTTTTGGCTTGAGATGAATACGCCTTCTCGAAAGATTCGCCCTTAAATCTCATTTACAAAGTGTCCATTCAAACTAGTGGAATCTCTACAGTGGTATACGATTCAATCAATGTTTTGTACAAAGGATTTAATTCGAGTAGTTCTCTATTGCCTAGTAAAATAATTTGCTCTCTTGCTCGAGTCAAGGCCACATTTAATTTTCTATCCACACCTTCAGAACTCAAGACACTTAAATTTCTCAACTGAATCGAGTGATTCAGGCACAACGAAATGATAATAACATCTTTTGCTCCTCCTTGATATCGCTCTACGGTGTCAATGGTGATTTCTGATAGATCTATACCTGAAGCCAACATGTGTTCTCTAATATTTGCTATTTGTGCCCTGTAAGGTGTAATGATACCAATGGATTGTTGTTCATTTCTTAAGGCATTTCTCTCTTGTATCTGCTTGACAATGATGGGGATTTTTCTTGCTTCATCACTGTTCATCTTAAAATTCATATCCTCTTCCTTAACTAAAGAAGGCACATAAATCAATCGTTTGCTTGACACCCAATTCTCTTCTTCCTTCGCATTTGTATGCATCGGTTTCTGTAGCCTATCGATATGAGGTAAGCACGTAAGTTCTTTATTATAAAAGTGTTGATTGGGAAACTGCATGATGTCTTTATGCATTCTACCTTGTGCATTGAGTTGGCCGATTGCCCAATACCAATCGTGTTTGACACAAGTTAAGTATAATCTTTCGAAAAGAGAATTTGACATATTTTCAAATCCCAATTGTTGTAATTTTTCATCGTCGATTTGTGACTCCTCTTTTGATTGTTGGACAACTGCAGGCAATTGATAATGATCACCGATGAGTATCGCTTTTCTAAATCTAGATAGAATGCCCAAAATAGTCGGTTCTAACAATTGAGATGCTTCATCAATGACGACCCGATCAAATTTGATCAAATTGAATAATTCAGGTTTTCCAATTATAGAGGCTACTGTACCAACAAACAGTCTTGTTTTTTGAAGCAACTGTACCATTTGTGATCGCCGTTCCATTTTTTCTGCTATCTCGATAAGCAAATTTGATTTATACTTAGGGTCAACAGAATATCTTGACCCAACTCTTATGAATTTGTGTTTATAGTCATCTGAAATTGCGCAGATGGATTCGCAGATTTCATCAACTGCTTTATTGGTATAGGCAAGTAATAAAATGGTTTCGTTACTATTCGTATACAGATACTGCACTACCCTTCTGATCATAAAACTGGTTTTGCCTGTACCAGGAGGACCCCACAATAAATAATAATCCTTTGCTGCTATGATCTCTTCAAAAATCTCTTGTTGTTGTTCAGTCAAATCTTGAAAGTCATCCAATTTGACATTATCGTGATTCCCAGGGCTTCTTCGACCCAACCATAAATCTTTTGTGGACTTATCTGTTTCTATGAATTCAAATAGGGATCTGTACATCGAATGAAACCCATTGTCTAATCTGTCGTGTTCTATATGCCATATCGGATGCAAGCGGAATATCTCATGGTTATGTTGTCGACTTCTCAGTTTCACTTTAATGAGTTGATCATCCATCGCTAGGAGTGTTCCTTTTATGATTTGGTTGTACAAGGCGGCATCTTGTATCCCGTTCAAATCTGGATAAAGCACTAAAATATCTCCAACCCGGAAATTAGATATGACTGCTGTCCTTGAGGTTTTTTTAAATAATAAAAATGGCTTGTCTTCATCGCTATCATTTTTCTGTAGTTCGAGATGATTTAATATATTGAATGCATCGACTTTTTCTGCAATACTATTTTGCCAAATGGACGATAAGCCATTTAGTCTTTCTTGATCTTTGACACCTATTTTAGACAGTCGTTGTTCTCTTGCGATAAATGCAGAAAAATGACTGAAATAGCTTTTCTCGATAGCATCTAAAGATTGATATACATTTTGAAAATGAGCAATGTCAGTTTTTGCGAAGCCCTTAAGTTTTGGAAATGCCTTTGCATTCAATGTCTCAAATAATTTACCGTTGTTTTGCTTTTCTTCTAATAGTAGCTGTTGAATGAGTAATTGATTACGCACACCAATTGCCTCTTTTTGCTGCTGGCTAATGTTTGGCGCATACCTCAAATGTTGATCATCAACCCCTGAATACAAAATAAAATTATTGAGTCTCAACTTATGTCCAAAACAAGAGTGAATCAGCAAATCGTATAAAAGTGTTTGATGATAATGACTATTATTCAGTCCATACTTATTCGCTCTGTAAGGCTTCCCTCCTTTAAGTTCGACTATAGAGGCTTGCTTTGACTTTTTGTTGATGTGAAGTAAATCAAGTCTTCCTTGTATTCCATATTTTGGAGAGTAAAATGCAGGTTCAATGTAGATATGTTCTTTTCGAATATCATTCTTCGTGAACTCAATTTCTATTGTTTTTTTAATGTTGCGAAATTGTTTTTCAAGTTCCTTGATTAAATCCTTGATGGTTTTGTCATCAAATTGAGAAAGAGAAATTGGGTTGATGGTGAATATTCGCTTTTTCAAATCTTCAAAACTCAAGGCAGGATTATGCACCAACTCATCCAAAAAGAAATTCGCAATATTCCCTTTCATAATAGCAGCAGAGGGATAAACCGTCATGTATTTTCTGAGAAATTGATCTTGGCTCTCACTGCCATGCGGATGAAAACAGTTTGATATGGTTGTCACATCAATCAAAAATGAAGGTTCAAATACAAAAATTGATGGAATATATTCCCTGCTCTCCGTCACTTTAATTTGGTGTATGCACATTGGGATTGGGAGGTAATTCAACTTGTGCAATCTCAAGATAGATTCCGAGTACATGTCATTAAATTCCATTTTATCCCAATAGACTGTCAATTCTTCATACGGCTCTTGTGCGCTGATGGCCTCCATGGTTTTTGCTTCTACATCAATAGCCAACACCAGTATATTCAAGAATGGAATATATTCTTTAAAATTTTCTTGTCGTTGTACGAGATACGTCTGTCTATACGCTTTTTCCATTTCAATGTCCGATGGAATAGCAAAGAGTTTGTGGATCGCAATCTCTACTGTTTTTCGATATAAGTCATAATTTGATTCTGTATAAGAGGCTTTATCGGATGATTCATTGTATTTGCGAAAGCCATGCATATGATAGATCAACAATTTGGGCAACTGTTTGCGATTACCCAGATATGCAATTTTGGTAAAGAGTGAACTTAAGTGGATGTTTTCCTTACGTATGATCTCATGAATCAAATAGACAAACAAACGAAACAGTTTGTCAAACTTATCCTCTAAAGGTTCGTCTAACTCATCAAGCTGAGTCAATTTCTTCAACAGAAAATACCCAAACGACTGTGTTGCTTTCATAAAATTGTTCTGATTATGAAATGAAGATACCAAGATAAAATTAAGATTGGACGTATCGAAAAGAATCTAATTATCAATTTTTACTGAAAGTTTTGGTGGATTTTAGTCTTCTTAAACAAGATACCTAAAATCAAAGCTTTAAAAAATGTTAAAAAATTAAGCCATTTTAGAACTTCTAAATGCTTATTTTGCGTTAACTAACTGTAATTGCCCTAGAAAAACCAAGTATTAGCATCTATAACACTCATTATCAGCACATTAGGTTGATTTTGACATCTAACTTTGATAACTAACAAATTTTTCATTAAAACATAATTACAAATGTCAGTTAATTTATTAGATCTTTTTAAAGATCAGGTATCTGGTGCTTTAGTCAGTAATGCATCAAAATTCCTAGGTGAATCTTCTGAAAATACAAGCTCAGCTCTTGGAAATATACTTCCTTCTCTGTTAGGAAAAATCGTGGACCAAGGTAGTACCGAAAAAGGTGCTGGTGGTCTCATGGATATGTTGACCAAGCAAGATGACAGTATTCTTGATGACATCGGAGGCATATTCTCAAAAGGTTCAGGATCTGTAAATGGTCTATTGAACGGCGGATCAGGCATCTTATCAGCTCTTCTTGGAAACAAAATTGGTGGTTTGGTTGACCTTGTATCAGGCGCAAGTGGTATGAAGAGTAGTTCTTCATCATCATTATTAAAAATGGCTGCTCCATTTATTTTCGGAATCATTAAGAGACAGGTTGCAAACAAAGGTATCTCTGGTTTAATGAGCTTGTTATCAGGCCAAAAGAGTCATCTTAAAAGTGCAATGCCTGCGGGTGTAGGCAGTTTGCTTGGTTTGTCTTCTTTCGGAGGAGATATGGTTGATAAAGTTACTGGCGCTGCTGGTAATGTTGTTGGCGGTACAGTTGATGCCGGTAAAAAAGTTGTCGGTGCGGCTGGCGATGTTGTTGGTGGTACAGTTGACGCTGGTAAGAAAGTTGTCGGCAAAGCTGGCGATGTTGTAGGTGATGTAGGAAGAGGTGCAGCGAATGTTGCTGGAAATGTTGCAGACACAGGTGCTAAAGCTGGTGGTAGTATCTTGAAGTGGTTATTACCTGCTTTATTGGTATTGGCGGCTTTAAGTTTCTTCGGTATAAAAACATGTTCTCCGATCGATAATGCAACAGACATGGTTAAGGATACTGCAGGTGCAGTAGTTGAAAAATCTGGCGATATGGCTAAAGGTGCTGCTGATGCAGTTGGAGATGTTGCTAAAGGTGCTGCTGATATGGCGTCTTCAGCGTTTGCAAATGTAAACGAAGCTGCTAAAAATGCTTTAGGAAGCATCAAATTTGCTGCTGGTTCTGCAGGTTCTCAAATGATGGAATTCATCGATGGAGGATTTAAAGGTAGTGGAAAAGTAACCTTTAAAAACCTAACTTTTGCAACAGGTTCTGCTGCTATATCTGGAGCAACTGCTGCAGAGGTAGATAACCTTGCAGCGATTTTAAAGGCATATCCTGATGTCAAAATATCTGTTGATGGCTATACAGATAACACAGGTAATGCTGAAGCTAATGTGAAATTATCAAAAGCAAGAGCGGATGCTGTAAAAGCAAGACTTGTCAGCCAAGGTATTGCAGGAGCTAGAGTTGTTACTAGTGGTAAAGGTGCAGCTAGCCCAGTTGCTTCTAATGACACAGCAGAAGGTAGAGCTCAGAACAGAAGAATCGAAGCTACAGTTATGAAATAGAGAGTGTCAAAACTCTGTAGATATAGTAGAAGGCAACCTGTTGATTCAGGTTGCCTTTTTTTGTTATGTCCCTTTTAGAACATTACAAGTTCAATCAACACCCTATATTAGTGGAAAGATCGTCATTGAAAATCAATCGATACATATGCTTCTTGATTCTGTTTGCTGTAAATACACTTACAGGTCAACGGCTAGGAATTGATATATTGGATGGGAAATCGAGCGTAGAAATCCCATTCCAACTCCAAAATGGCTTCATTACTGTTGATCTCAGCTTTGACAACAAACTTGGCTTAACATTTATCTTCGATACTGGTGCTGATAATACCATCTTGTTTCACAAAGCATATGCTGATCTTTTAGGCATTCAATATTCAAAAAAGATAGAAATCAAGGGCTCTGATCTACGCGAAAGTCAATTTGCCCTGATTGCCAGAAATATACCTTTAAGACTGCAAAATCAAATAGCTGTACCAAGAGATGTCCTTATCTTGGAAGAAGCACTCCAGTTGTTTCAAGAGAGTTTAGGTTTTGATATAGATGGCATATTAGGCGGCAGTTTCTTTAGAGGTCTTGTAGTCGAATTGGATTACACTAGAAAAAAAATTCGTCTTTATCATCCTACACAGTTTAAGTTGAAAAAGAAAGGATATACCAGCTTTGATATTGAAGTCATTGCCAATAAGCCTTACATCTATACAAAGTCAATAGTAAACCCTAGGGACACTACACGTACTAAACTATTGATAGACACTGGGGCTGCAATTCCTTATCTATTGCATGCAAATACGGACAGTTCGATTGTACTCCCCGATTATGTGATAAATGGAACGATCGGGCATGGATTAAGCGGTAATCTTGTCGGGTTTATGGGCAAAATTCACGGATTGTCTTTTGGACCATTTGAGTTCAATAATATCATTACTCTCTTCCAAGATTTGAGTGATATAGAAACTAAAAAAGTAGAACTGATTAGAAATGGAATATTAGGTAATGAACTGCTGAGTAGATTTTCCATCTATATTGACTACCTCAATAAAAAACTTTATGCCAAACCGAGAAAGAAGTACAACAAGAACTTCAAATACGATAAAAGCGGCTTGATCATATTTGCATTTGGGCCCGACCTCAATCAGTTTTACGTAAAAGATGTGTTCCCTAACACACCAGCTGCAGAAGCCGGGATACTTCCTGGAGATATCATTAAAAAGGTAGGCATTTGGAAGAGTACTGGCTTAACATTGGATAAGATTGTTGAGTTATTACAAAGAAAGGATGGCAAGAAAATCAAAATGAAACTAGAAAGAGACGGCGTAGAGATCAAAAAACAATTCATTCTCCGTGATTTATTTCAAGAATCAGGCAAATAATTGTTTCCAAAATGGATATATAGTTATATCTTTGCACTCCATTTGCAAAAAGTAAATTTAAAATCATGTTTGCAATCGTAACAATTGCTGGTCAACAGTTTAAAGTTTCTTCAGGTGATGAGATCTTCGTCCACCAACTACAAGGAGAAGAAGGAGATAAAGTTTCCTTTGAAGACGTCTTGCTAGTTTCAGGTGATTCAGGGACCACAGTTGGGACTCCTAATATTTCTGGAGCGTCAGTCAACGCGACTATACTAGGTCATCAAAAAGGTGATAAAGTAATCGTTTTCAAGAAAAAAAGAAGAAAAGGCTATAAAGTGAAAAATGGCCATAGACAATCTTTTACTAAACTCAAGATCGACTCAATCTAAAGTCATCTCAAAATTCTAATACAATGGCTCATAAAAAAGGTGTAGGTAGTACGGATAATGGACGTGACAGTAATAGTAAGCGTTTAGGTGTTAAGCTTTTCGGTGGCGAATTTGCTAGAGCAGGTAACATTATCGTCAGACAAAGAGGCACAAAATTCCATCCAGGTGAACACGTGGGTATGGGAAGAGACCACACGCTACATGCTCTCGTAGATGGTAACGTTGTATTCAGCAAAAAGAGATTAAACAGAACTTTCATCAGTATAGCTCCAAGTGAGCCTGTTGCTGAAAAAATAGCTGCACCTGCCAAAGTAGCTGCTGCACCTCCAGTTCAAGCAAGTCAGGAAGAAGAATAAGCAAATTTAGACTCGTTCTAGCTTTTCAGCGCTGACCCATCCAATTTCTTGATCTCTTAGCTTAACCTTTAAGTATGTACTTATTTGGTCTAAGATAACACATTCAACTCCAGGACTTAGTTGAATTAATGCTTCACTTCTATCGTCTGGTCCTTCAAATAAGGCTGAGGATTCCATAATGACGGCGTATTTCGTGGTAGTTTCTTCCTTATATTTGGACCATCCAGCGGCAAGAGTCAAAAGAAACAGTAAGACACCTGAAATTAAGCCATAAAATGCCTTTTTCTTTCGCTCTATGGATTGACCAAATAACCAATAGTAACATGCTATTGCAGCTGCAATCAAACACAGCATACCTAGTAGTGCCCAAACACTAGACGACATAATACCAGCAAAGGAACGCCAGTATCTCAACAAGAAGAATTCAGGAATGGCAATAATTTCCAGATCTACAGTATTTCGTGCAATCTGCAAATTGTGCTTTGCTTCCGAATGAAGTGGATTCGACTTCAACGCTTTTTTCAAGTATAAGACTGCTTTGCCTGGTTTGCCTAAACTTGTATATGCTGTACCCAAATTGTAAAACACATGTTCGCTCGCATAACCTTCAGACAGTATATTCTCATATAAAGAAACAGCGTCTTCGACTTTCTCTTCCTTTAATAATCGTTCGGCGTCCTTCAATTGTTCAGAAGCATCTTGTGCAAAAGAAAGGCAGGAGAAAAGGATAATTATTATTACTGTATTAATCAAACGCATCTGATAAACCAACATCTAAATCATTTAAAACTAATGGTCGCTGCGTAATATACCACCCAAAAGCAGATAATTGCAACTCTTGCAAATTTATACCTTGCATAGGAACAAATGTAGAAGTTGGCTTAGTAATATGTTGAATTCTTGTTAATTCTTCTTCTTCAAAGTAAAACATGATTGCACTACAGGCCGTTTTATCCGCTCCTATATAAGCATCTTGCTCATCTTTCATAAAATAGACGGACTCCGCATTGCCTTTGACAAACATAGAATCAATTTTACTATTCGACAGCCAGACCGTTATTTCCTTACCTTGAATCTGATCAAACACCGTAGGATAAGATTCGATTATTATAATTGCATTTGAATTAAGGAACAACATAGAGGGCTCATCATTGACCAACGTAATCTCTATCGAGTCTGCTTTAAATTGAGTTGAATCTACCCACATAATTGGATTCTTCGTCAAACTCAACAAAGAATCAGTGGTGTTATAAGACAAAAATTCACTAGTCGCTTGAAATGAACTACTCAGGACTTTGACATCTTTTGTTGCATTAAATATTTTTTGCAAGCCAGTAGAGTCAGTAATTTCTTCAGCATCAACTTCAATTGCTGACATCCATATCGTATCTCCGTCACTTACATTTCTTAGCAAGGGTTTGAACGCTTCATTTTTAGCCAACACAGAATTGTTTTCTTCATCCAAAAACAAACTGTCACTCAACACTTGGATGTTCTCTACAGTGTCCCGCCAGACAACGTCTCCTGTGGCAATCTTAACGGTTGACTCTGGCTTAGAATAAAACTTCTCCGCAACCAAAATTGATTCATCTTGCACCAATCTCATCTCCCCTCTCGTGCTAAACGAATCATCGATACCATTGTGTTCAATCACATCGGCTTTCACAGTCCTATCTTCAGTAATGAAAATGGCATCTCCGGTCAATACTGATGCCTTTGTTTTTTCATTGTGTACAATTTGAATAGACTCGCCAAATGAGGTATGATTTTTAAATTTCGCGTTGCCTTGAAGTACAATCTCTTCTTGTAGACCATCATAGAATAATTGATCAGCCGATGCAACTAAGGAATCACTTTCATACTGAGCATTAATGTTTAGTTGAGCAGCTTGGTCAGGTATGTCGTAGTGTCCTTTTTCACAATACAACCTTGCATCATTTTGGTTAATTCGCGTTGGACCAAAAAAATTAGCCCTATCTGTCCTCAGGTTGTATCTCATCGAATCAGTCCATAGCACAAAGGATGAATCCACCACATACACATTAGATCTAAATATTGCTTCTTTTCGAGAAACAAAATATGTTCCTTTATCACTGCGCAAACTGACATCATGTTGAGTCATTTCTGCACCAGTAAAATACTCAGCTATCTTTGTTGCGAGGTCATAATGCAGTGTTTCTGTTACTAATCTTTCATCTTGATTTTGTAAGACCACTTTACCAGTTAATTTAGACTTTTTAGTCAACGCATTGTATGTCAATGTATCACTAAAGGCTTCTATGGTATCATGTTGAACTAGCGCGACATTGCCCCATGCCAGTACATCTATCTCATTAACGATTATTGCAGAATCACAATACAACACCATGCTATCCTGAGAGAAAATGACATTCCCTGACAAGGAATCTATGAATATGCTATCGGTTGTCCATCGCACCCAAGAATCTTGTGTATGACTAGTGCTTCCTTGTGTTAATGAATCTGTCTCACCCTCTTGGTTGGTAATGATTTGAGGAGTATTCACTTGCGGAATCGTATCTGATTGAGCATAAGTTTGGGTACTTATGCCAGCAAGAAATACAATATATAGGATTACCTTATTCACTTCGTAACAATAAAAACGAACTCAACGTTTTATCTGTTGTTGATCCAACACTAAGTTTGCCAGCTCAGTTCCGACCAAACTTCCAATTGCGACACCCATTCCTCCCATTCTTACACCGACAAATTGCCTGCTGGTATGCTGCTTGATTATCGGCTTTTTCTGACTTCCCACAGCTAATATACCGCTCCATTTATGTTCAAATTGAAACGCTTCATTGATGTTAAGATGCTGCTCGATAAATGACTTAAGGTAGTCTTCTACTTCTCTTGTAATCCCAAATGATCCAACATTTTCATTTAAAAAGCGATTTCTGGCACCACCGATCAAAATCCTATTACCAATATTTCGAAAATAGACATAGCCTTCATCCACATGAAAACAACCTCTCCATCTCAAATCTTTGATCTCACTTGTCACAAACACTTGATTTCTAACGGGCTTTATGTCTTCTAATTCAGGCAAATGTTTTGTGAATCCATTGGTTGCATGTATCAGTTTGTCACAACTAATCTCACGAGAATCTTTCAATTGAATAGACACATGATCTTGCTTTTCTTTTATGGTCGAAACTTCAGTTCCAAAGAAAACATGAGCACTACGACTCGCTTTATTTATTAAGGCTTTTATCATTTTGGCTGGGTGTAGCTGGCTTTCATGTCTATTCTTGATCAAGGGCAAATCAACAGTCACATCTAAATCTCGAGGTTCAACTATCGAATAGGTATTCTCTAAACCAGTTGCCTGAAACACCAGCTCATTAAAATAGTCAAGTTTTTGTGTGCAAGAGTGATACAACGCTTCCTCCCCAGGGAGAAAAAATTCAAACCCACCATATTGTTGATAATCCATATCTGAATCATCAATAAGACTTCTCAAATTATCAAGACCTGACTTCCGCATAGAAACCAATTGTTTCAACTTATCTTCTGACATAGAAGATAAGTCATCTTTCAATTCTGAGATACTACCAAAACATGCAAATCCAGCATTTCGAGTAGACGCGCCTGTAGGGATTGCTCCTCTTTCTAACACGGCAATACTGATGTGTTTGTCTCTTTCCGATAATGCCATTGCTGTGCTAAGCCCTACTAAGCCTCCACCAATAATGATGACATCATAATGCGTAAAAAAAGTATCCTTCTCCCAATAGCTCGAGTTTAGTTGAAAGCTCATGCATAAAAATACTCAAGAATCTGGCAATACATAGTGGTTAAATGGATTCAAAAATCTACGAAAAATTGTATTCTTGCATTCAAATTGCTTTCAAATGATTCAGCGAATTCAATCATTATTTCTGCTTTTGGCGTCTATAGCCACATTCTTAGAATTTGTATTTCCATTCTTCAAAGGAAAACAAGCTGCGACTGGTTTTTTTGCAGATTCTATCTATACCATTCAGGACCATCCTGTTTTATTGGGTCTGACCGTGGCAGCAGGTGCTCTTGCTTTCTTGACGATCTTCTTATTCAACAATCGTTCGTTACAACAAAAGTTGGTCTACTTAACAATTCTGTTATCGTTGGCTCTGCTTGTAGTTTCAGTTGTGCTTGGATTTCAAGACACGCCGAATTTGTTTAATAGTGCTTCCGTTTTTATCGGGACCTTTCTACCTGTCATTGCCATTATCTTTCTTGGTATCTCGCTTAGGGGGATTAATAAAGACGATAAGTTGGTGAGGTCAATGGATCGATTGAGATAATTCAGACCTTGGCTGAGGCAAGATGCCTTCAGCGACACAACTTCAGACCTTGGCTGAGGCAAGATGCCTGCAGCGACACAATTTCAGACCTTGGCTGAGGCAAGGTGCTTGCAACTACGCAACTCAGTCCTTTGCTGAGGCAAGATGCCTTCAGCGACGCAACTTCAGTCCATGACGGGACAAAGATTATGTCCTCGGTTTAGCTGAATAATTCACAGCCAATTGACCTGCTTTTCTCAAAGAAGTCTTCACTTCGGTTACTATCCCCATAGTCACATCTTTATCGATTCTAAGCGAAGACTTTATCAGGCCTCTTTGGCTTTCGGGCACATTTTTGCGGTGGTTTGCTAAGAAGAGAGGAATATCACTGACATCGGCAAACTTATCTCCTAGTTGTACACGTGGTCTTGTACCATACTGATTCATGTAATTTTCTGTAGGTCTGCCGATGTAGACATAGTTGACTAAAGATTTCTTCTCCAGTTTTGTCAATTCCGTGGCATTAGGGTGTTGTCACATTAACTTTTAAGTTTGAATCTCTCATTACGGTAACAACCATAAAGAAGAATAATAGCATGAAGATGATGTCTGGAAGAGATGCTGTAGAAATAGCGGGATTATCGTTTCCCTTCTTTTGTGTGAATTTTGGCATAGTCATAATTTTGAAAGATGAACAATCAGATTTTAATTCTACTTTACAATGTTTACCCTTCTTTTGCTGAGGCAAGATGCCTGCAGCGACGCCACTCAGTCCTTGGATGAGGCAAGATGCCTGCAGCGACGCAACGACACATACGCGCATGAAAAAAGGAGCATCAATTAGATTGATGCTCCTTACTATCTTTTTGGTGTTTATGGTTATATTAAACCCGAGGCTTAGCTGAATAATTAACAGCCAATTGACCCGCTTTTCTCAAAGAAGTCTTTACATCGGTAACTATCCCCATTGTCACATCTTTATCAATTCTAAGAGAAGTCTTTATCAACCCTCTTTGACTTTCTGGCACTTTTACACGGTGCTTCTCTAAGAAAAGTGGAATATCTTTAATATCCGCAAACTTGTCTCCGAGTTGTATACGTGGTTTAGTACCAGCTATCGCCTGAAATTTCTCCACTGGTCTTCCTATATAAATATAGTTTACCAAGGATTTCTTTTCCAGTTTAGTCAACTCAGTGGCGTTTGGAGTTGTCACATCAACCTTTCTTTCAGAATCTCTCATCACGGTAACAACCATGAAGAAGAACAATAACATAAAAATGATATCTGGAAGAGATGCTGTTGAAATAGCTGGACTCTCTTTTCCTCTTTTTTGTGAAAATTTTCCCATAATTTTTACTGTTTATTCTTCACCGAAGTTTGTTGGTTCGGCTTCTGAGATTACCAATGGAATTTCATTACGAATTTCTTTTCTTTGCTCACGACTACAGAATTCGTAGTCTCTACCAAATTTCTTGTTGGCAGCTTCATTACGCAATTCATTGTAAGCACCTTTTATCTCGTTATAGACTTCAAGGTATGTTTCATATTTAGTACCTCTATCATTTTTCATAGAAACAATCGCTTTTGTTGGCTTCTCAGCCATATCAGCTCGTTTGCTAGGATTCATGATAAACTCCTTTGCGTTTTCTCTGAGTGTTTCTAGGTCTGCAGGTTCTCCTCTCACGAGAAGTTGATTTTGTGCATTTACTAGTACAGAGTACACATTACGTGTTTTCAATTGTTGAATGTCAGGCGGTTCATCTGACCATGGCGGTAATTTCACCAATACACCTTTGTCTTCAACGATTGTCGTGGTTACAAGAAAGAAAATCAATAAGAGGAATGCTATATCGGCCATAGAGCCGGCATTCACCTCATTGCTCATTCGATCTTTTATACTTTTTTTAGCCATATTGGATTATTTGAAAAGGTTTCTGATTTCTCCAAGCACCATAAACAAAGCAGAAGCTGCTGCCAATATCACGGTAGTTTTCAGCCCTCCACTAATGTATTTACTTACAGACTCACTGACATCAAATCGTTGAACTAGTTCTCCGATCTTACCTGTGCTTTCAGCCTCAGAGCTATTACTTAGCACAAAAAACAGTACTGCGATAACAGCAACCCCAATAATACCTTTCAAAGCACCTTTAGGCGACATCAGCATTTGCCATAATCCAAAAAGAACAGCAGCTGCAGCAGCAAGGATGATTAGACCTACAGTCAATTTCATTCCTAAATCAAAAAAGCTGAAATCTGCACCAGGATTATTTTTAAGAATAGTATTCAGGTCATCTGATGTGGAATAACCAGCAGTCCCTAAACCTAAAAGTACAGAAGCAAGGTAGATAGCTACCACACCGACTCCCAGAAGAAGTGCCAATAATTGACCTCGTTTTAATAGAAAATTATACATAATTTCTTTTTCCTAAAGTGTTATTTAAAAACATTATTTCTCGCCATGATGTCAACCAGTCCAATAGAAGAATCTTCCATTCTGTTAACAATACCATCAATTTTAGAAACGATGTAGTTATAAAGTATCTGTAGGATAATCGCAACGATCAAACCGAATACCGTTGTTAAAAGTGCCACTTTGATACCACCGGCAACAATTGAAGGTGAGATATCACCAACTGCCTCAATTTTATCAAAGGCTCCAATCATACCAATTACCGTACCCATAAACCCGAGCATCGGTGCAATGGCAATAAATAAAGATATCCAGACAAGACCTTTTTCTAATAGACCCATTTGAACGGATCCATAAGACACAATTGCTTTTTCTACAGCTTCTGGTCCACCACCAGCATTTCTTAAGCCTTCATAAAGTACACTTGCAGCAGGTCCAGGAGTTGATTTTGCAACTTCCTTAGCACCTTCCATGTCCCCATTAGCTAGTGATTCGTCAATTCTGCTCAACAATTTGTCTGTATTTGCTGTAGCGATGTTTAAAGTAATGATTCTTTCAATACAAAATGCCAATCCAAGAATAAGGCAAATAAGTACAAGACTCATAAATTTCCAATCTCCCTCAATAAACTTCTCTTTCAAAGTTTGGAATCCTGAAGACTCTTGAGCTGCCGCTTCAAAAGCTCCAAAATAGGCCGCTATGAAAAAGACCCCTAGTAGAACAATAAATTTTCGCATGATTTGATAAGTTTTCGACTATAATTCGTGTTATAAAATTCTTTACGTGCTAAAAATAGAAAGTTTTGCTAAACAAAATGAAAATGACCAATATTTTTTTAGACGCTTATATTATATGTTAATTACCCGATAGTTAGACATATATTTTTTATTCTAATACGTATTCCAAACCAAGTAATTATATGATGTCTATTTTTATAAATTTGGTGCATCAATATATCTTAATTTTCAAAATGAAAAACCCGCTTGCGCGGGTTCGTTCATACAATGAATGCGGAGAGAGAGGGATTCGAACCCTCGGTACAGTTACCCGCACACACGCTTTCCAAGCGTGCTCCTTAAGCCACTCGGACACCTCTCCAAAAACGCAAAGGTAATATATAACTAAGAACTCCTCTAATAGGTCATTCAAAAAAAGAAAAACCTAAAGGTTCATCAAATGAATTCGACTGTACCTTTATCCGACCGTATTTGTACACTACTTTGTTTCAGCTTAAAGACAATTACACATTTATCGCTACATTTTGTCTATTCAGGTCTTGCAATCCTAAGCTGGAGTTAGTTAACTTGTTGAGGTAGTTTATGATACTAAGAAATCTGTACATACTTGTCCTGTTATGCTCTAGCTTTAGCCTTTACAGTCAAACAACAAATGAAGGAACTGATTTCTGGATGGCGTTTATGCAACATAGAAACATAGGCGATAATACCATGGTCGTTATGATCACGTCGTTGACCAACACCTCAGGAACAGTCAGTATGCCAGGCTTAGGCTTTACAAGATCATTCAATGTTGCTGCTAATGATGTGACTTTGGTGACGATGCCTCCAACTGCAGAGACTACTGGGTCTGAAAGAATTCAACAAAATGCGATTCATGTCATTAGCAATGACCCCGTATCTGTCTACATCCACCAATATCAAAGTTTTAGAGCTGAAGCTTCCATTGTACTGCCAGTCCCATCAATATCTAACGAATACTATGTCTTATGCTATAGTGGAGTAGATCAGCGAAATGATGGTGCAAGCGAATTTATAGTCGTCGCTACTGAAGATGATACCACCGTCTCGATTGAATTATCTGATGATAGTAAAAATAATCCTGCCAGTACCAGATTAAACATCCTTCTTCAGCAAGGAGAAACCTATCAAGTGAGAGGAAGAGACATCAACAGTGATTTTACTGGAACATACGTCTCGGGTGACAAAGAATTTGCTCTTTTCGCTGGATCTTCATATTCAAGAATTCCAATTGATTGTGGAAACAGAGACAATTTGCTTGAACAAATGTACCCAGTCAATACTATTGGCAACACATATGTCACTGCACCGACACGAACAGGAGACTTTAATGTGTTCAGGATACTTGCTTTGAGAGACAATACAGTTGTTGACATCCAAGATTTAGATGGCTCCATAGAAACAGTGAGATTAGATGAAGCAGAATTTTATGAATATCAGCGTTCGACACCAACGTTCGTCTCAAATCAGGACCCCTCTGATCAAAGAGGCTTTATGCTAGCGCAGTACATCATAGGATCTGAATGCACGGGACAACTGTTTGGCGGCCCGTCTATGGTTTTGTTAAGTAGTGTTGAACAAATCAGAGAAACCGTAACTGTCTTCAATTCTTCATTTCAAGATATTCGAGAAAACTTTATTTCGATTATTTGCAGGAATGATGATGTGGATGGTATTCGTAGAAATGGAAATCCCATCTCTTCAACTTGGCAAACCATCGGACTTAATCAAGAATTGGCCTTTACCATTGAACCCGTGAATACTGGAAGACATACGATCACTTCTGATGGGTGTGGTGTTATAGCTATGGCATTTGGTCTAGGCGTAGCAGAAGGATATGCTTATTTCGGCGGAGCAAGTTTCAATGAGATCAATGGCAATCCCTTGCCTGATGGCGAATGCGTCGGCAATCCTGTCCAGTTTGATTCAGGCTTACCTGAAGACCGGTATGATGTTGAATTCATCACAGACCTGGGCGACACCATACGTGAACATCGATTTGAATATGACTTTCCCGACACAGGAGAAGGTGAATATGATGTCAAATTAAAAACCTTTGACAATTGTTTCATGGTGAGAGACTCTGTTGAAAAAACAATTAGGATGACTTTCCAAACAAACAGTGTGATCGCTGATGATGACATGTTTCTCTGTGAACAAGATGACTTGATTTTGAATGCAGAGTTTATTACAAATGGCAATTATAGTTGGATAGGTCCAGACAACTTTGAAGGAGATCGACAATCCATTCGCATCAACAATATTCAATTGGAGAATGGTGGAGAGTACATTGTTCAAGGAAATGTGTTCGGTTGTTTGGCTAAGCCAGATACTGTTGACGTACAAGTGGCTGCGCTACCAATAATTTCTTTGGGTGCGGATAGTGTTATTTGTGATCGAATGCCCGTACCCCATACACTAAGTCTAAGTCAATTTGACGCATACGAGTGGAGTGATGGCAGTATGACAAATGCAATAAATGTGTTTGAAGCTGGTGATTATGCGGTCACTGTTACTGACAACAATGGGTGCAGAGCGAGTGATTCTGTTTCATTTGGGTTGAGATGCCCGACAAGCATTTATGTCCCTAATGCATTTTCACCTAATGGAGACGGCATCAATGATACCTTTAACATACAGGCCTTTGATACAGAAAGTTTTGGCTTGCAAATTTTCGATCGATGGGGAAATAAGGTATTTGATACTGAAGACCATGAAGATGATTGGGACGGTAATTTCAACAATCAAATAGCACAAACGGGCATATATACCTGGGTGTTGGCATATACCGGCTATGATGACGCTGGAAATACTATAGATGATCATTTAAAGGGTGTTGTCCATTTGATGTTGTAATCTACTCCTCTTTTTTTGAAAGTGCATTGATAATTTCTAATGCTTGTACAGCCTTTCTTTTTTCGACAAAAATATGGTCGTGATAATACCCTGCAATGACATTACAAGAAATATTGTGCTTGGCAAGTGCATTAGAAAATGCTGCTGTCAAACCAACTGCTTCTAAAGAACTGTGCACCTCCAAAGTAATGCAAGAAAATTCGGCAGCATCTTCTGTAGAGTATTTGTCCTCATATTCTTTATCTACTATTAAAGTCAGTCCTTCTTCTTCTTTTACTGTTGCAAATATGTGCGCTACATTAAGATTATGATCTGATGTAGAATCAATGGATATAAAGACAAAGGATTGCTCTAACATGTTTGCTTTGAGGTGAGACAGTATGTCTGCTAAAGACTCAATCCCCTTATTTGGCATTGTTGTATAGGTTTCTTCGTATTCGAGAAATGGTCTCTGGCGTTGTATTTAAATAAGATGCAATCAAATACAATGGTACTCGCTGAAACAAATCGGCGCGGTCATTGATGAGTTGTAAATAGCGTTCTTCTAGATTGTAAAATTTATTGTCGTAGACCTGCTGCATGATTTTGACATAAGCAGATTCTGAAGTTAGCTTTCCGAATCTCTCCCAGTGTATTGACTGACTAAACTTTTGCAGAAGTTGGTCCCTGTCATATTCGAACACCAAAGTATCTTCCAAAAAGATGATGTGAAATAAACAGTGCTGTTTTCTGATGTAGCTGTAGAAATCTGTGATATACTCCCCTTCAGAATAAAACTCCATGACACTCTTCTTCTGGTCTGATTCTAAACGATAGATCATTCCAATCCCGCTTTCAATAAATCCAATTTTGTTGCAAACAGTATCAGGAGTCAAGAAGTGATCTCCTTTTTTATACTCTCGTTTATTGGCAATTTGGATAGCATATTGAATTTCTTCTTCAGAGGCATTCACATGCTTCCTCATTACTTTTTCCAATATAGAACCTCCCACAGTCATAAAATATATCAGCAAATTAAGGATTAAATATCAATTATATTTTGAGAATACATGAAATACTTTGAAAGTGACAGCTCTAGTGAAGCGCTACTGCTCATACAATTCTTTGAAAAATGCTCGCTCATAATCAACAATAAATGAAAAAATCCTTTTCTGATCTGATTCAGATAGTTCTTGAAAAAGGGCATCTCCCTCTATAATAATGTCTTTACCAATCTCTAATCCATTGATTTCTTCCGCAGAAAACAAATCAGGTTTATTTTTCATTTTACTGACTAATGTTGTCACGATGGCTTTTATTTTTTGGACCAATGTGCGATCATGTAATGTGTTGAATAGTGCTTCAGTGTGGGACATGAATAATTCAATTTCACCATAATCTAAAGACTGTAAAAGCTGTATCATTTCTGTTTTACTAATCTCTTCAATCACTTTCAACTCAATCGCTGCATCAACCAATTTCTTTTCAAAGTTTGTCGCTGCTCTAAACGAACGCAAGGCACTGAGTCCTGCTGATAAAATTTTGGGTAATGAGGTGCCATATTTCAACACGACCATTGCAGATTCCATTAGAACCCTTAGTAACTTTTTGGGTTGTTTGGTATAGTCTTCAAGTTGATCAAAAGCCTCATTGAGTTCCCTTCTTTTTTCTGGATCAGGATAAATAGAGTCCAAAAAATAAATTCTGAAACGATCAACTTTTTCTTCATCAAAACTTTCTGGCAAATCAGTGCGTTTCGATAAAAGTTTGAAATCGTATCTCTCTTCAATTAATTGTCTATACGCAATGATGATTTGATCAAGTATCTTATCTCTGCTCATGATGCAATCTTTTTGGACTCTCTGGATAAAAATATAATGGCCATTGAAGTAATTGCAGCCATAATGAGAAAAACTGCTTTAAAATTTGCTGGTGCATTACTGTAGACATATGCGCTTAACAAAGCACCACTCCCGATAGCAACTTCTAATCCAATATATAATGTTCCCATTGCTTTTCCCCGATTTAAATCATTACTTCGATCAATGGTCCAAGCAAATAAGGCAGGTGCTCCAATCCCTAAAGAAAACCCCAAACAACCTGTTGCTACTAACAGACTAAACCCACTGTCAGACATGGCCAGCAAAATATAAGACCCAACCATTAAACATACGGCGAATGTCATCACTTTAATGCGTCCATATAAATCGGATATTTTACCAGCCACCAGCCTGGACATAATGGAACAAACAGTAAAGCTGGTAAAGAATAAGCCCTTATTACTCAACCCCAAAAATTCGCACTGATCTGGAGCAATGGTCACTAATGCACCTAAACCAATGTAAATCAAACCACAAATAATCGCAGGTATAATACTGTTTCTATCAATAATTTCAGACCTTTTTAATTTTAAGTGGCTCAATCGCAACGACTCTTTATTAGGCAATGTTTCTTTAATCCCCGTGAGTATCAACATAGACAAAACGGCCACAAAAGAAGATGCCATGAACATGGTGTTTAAAGAATAACTCAGCGCAAGTTGACTGCCAACTGGCGGGCCTATCGAAGAACCCAGATTGAGGCTTACACCTACAATACCCATCGCTTCACCTCTCCGATGTGCTGGTACTAAATCTGCCACATAGGCTGTCATCGCTGTTGGCGTAAATCCAGTGGAAAAACCATGAACCAATCTCAACAACATAAACCCGCCTATCGTACTCAAAATAGGATAACATAAACTGCAAATGATGCATACAATCGTACCGAACATAATGACAGGTACCCGCCCAATTGTATCAGCCAATTTTCCACTGATTGGTCTTGAAAAGCCAGCTGTTAAGGTAAACAACGAAATGATAAATCCTTTATAATCTTCACCTCCCAAACTCGTTAAAAAAGAAGGCAGCTCAGGGATAATCATATTGAAACTGCTACCGAATAATGCATAGCTCAGACAGAGCACAAAGAAGGATTTTGTATAGAGTGGTTTATCTTGACTGTTCATTCGCTGCGCAACATAGCGAATTAATTTCTTTTTGAAATTTTATTACTGATGCTTCGTTGTCTCGAACATTTGAAGCGGTTGATCTCTGGATTTCGCTTTTTGACATGCTTTTGACTTATCGTCTGAGCGCGCTTACGCCACCGCTCGAAGCTAGATCGTTTGAGTTGACGACGCATCAATTTAATTACTTGGCCTTCTGACAATCCAAATTGAAACTCAATGGCACCAAAGGGAGTCCTGTCTTCCCAAGCCATTTCGATGATGCGGTCTATGTCCCGTTCTGTTAAGTTATCCTCCAAATTATGCCTGACTAAGTGCTTCGATTTCTTTCATGACTTCTTCGGCTTCTGCATACTTGAGGTCTGCCTTCATTCGATCTGACTTTGATAATTTGAACGCCTCTTCTTGTAGCTTTTTATACTTCTGCTGTAAAACGTCAACAGGATTTTTTTTCTTGAATAATCCAAACATGATAAGGTAATTTTTAGCTTATTAATTATGACTTTAAACTTGACATGCCGCCGTCAACTTTTAAAATTTGGCCAGTCACCCAGCTTGACTTGTCTGACAATAAGAATGATGCCATTTGGGCTATATCTAATGGTTCTCCAATTCGTTTTAGTGGATGCCTTTCGTTATTCTGATGCACCTTATCTTCTGTGGATAATAATTTTCCCGCTAAGGGAGTATTTGTCAACGAAGGCGCGATTGCATTAACTCTTATTTTCGGTGCAAACTCTGCTGCCAATGCTCTTGTCAGTCCTTCCAAAGCACCCTTAGAAGTGGCTACTTGACTATGAAAGTTAAACCCTTGTTGTACGGCTACTGTAGAAAACAATACGATAGACGGATTTTCAGCTGCCTTGAGATTTGGAATTACGGATTGTATGATTTTAATCGCTCCAATAACCTGCAATTCAAAATCTGAGATAAAAGCATCCGGTTTAATACGGTGAAATGGTTTTAGATTGATGCTACCTGGGCAATACACAAGTCCATCTAGTTGTTCTGGCAAAAATCCAGGCTCAATTCCCTCTTCTAAAACGTTGAGTTTTCGATAGATCGCACCATTATCCTGTACATGATTTTTTAGATAGGTTCCGTAGACCTTATGTCCTTCTTCGTGTAAGATATGCGTTAGTGCTTTCCCAATGCCTGATGAAGCACCAACGACGAATATGTTTTTCATAATGTACTAACATTGTCTTAGAGCATTTGTTGACTTATTCTGTCAAAATTGCTTCTGGTTCTGAAATCACAATAACACTATCCTGATGCATGACACCGCACGCCACTTCTATAGCGATGACTCTTTTGTTGTGTTTGATGAGACCAATGCAAATGTCTTTTTCTAATTGTTTGCTGATGCATCTGCCTACCTTCAATCCTTTGCCAAAGCAAAGAACTGCATTCGGATCCACAAAATCAGGCAATTCGGCTTTATCGTCTATATCTCCTACTTCACTAAAAAATTCAAAGACACCATGTTCTTGCAATTGAATGTTGTCTTTTGGCTCAGTGTTACAGCTACACAGAAATGAAAGCAGTAGAATAAAAGAGAGTATTGTATTCACTGCTTGTCTCTTAATATATGGTTCCAAATTCATGTGAGTATTTATACCAAGATGAAAATAATTTGACCGTTTCTTACTTGACCTTTTATCTCTTCTCATCGTTGAAAATACTCGTGAATACATGCATTCACTGCGTTTTTCGTCTTGACAACAGGCAACACTTCTACGTAATAAATCAGTCAAACCTTTCTCTTTTTAGTATAGTATTCCAATGATAATTAAATAAAGACAGTTCCAATAAAAAAAGATGGCTCAACACATTTGATGAACCACCTTTCTAACATAATCTCTATATGCAACTCATGAATGTTACAACGTACAGCCTGTATAGTTAGAGTACAGTTTGATGTTTATCTGTCCATTGTTCAATTTCTTGATATTGACCGGATTGTCGAGAAGCAATTTAATCTGTGCCAACTCACCAGAAGCATCTTCGATGAATACAGATGAATCTTGGACATACTTTCTATTGACATCACTAGGCATCATACTCAATAAGAGATTGTAGACATCTGTGATTCTCACATCACTTAGAGTTGCATTGACCATATAAAATGTTGATTCATCTTTTTCGATCAGTTCTTGATCATTTTCGAAATGGTGAATGACTTTTGTAAAATCATTTTCTCTGACGATGGTATCTGCTGCTAATACTTCCGTAAAACGGTAGTCCATCCAACTTAAAAAAGCATAAGTGAAATCAAGATCACTGTCCACCAACTCAAAATCCAACAGAGGTACTGGAAGGTGTGACAAATATCCATCAAAGACAAATCCTTCAATGCCCTCGAAACTTACTTTTTTCCACTGGCCTTTGACCCAATCAATTCTTTCCGTTTTCACTTCAGTCGAATCTTCTAAAATGATGCTTACTGATTCTCCAAATGGAATAACTTCTAATACTCGGCTTGTTCTGTTTGGTGCTTCCCTGAGGGTCAAACCAGAAGGTGCCAACACGTATGCTGATTCTGTGTTGGTAATAAGATTTGCTTTTGTTGTTGTCAACGTGATTACACACAATAGACCTAATACGATTATCTTTTTCATTGTTATTTGATTTTAGTGAATGAATTATAAAGACAATCCAAAGATGCATGTGAATCAAGGCCGATTTCTCGGTGATTGAGTATTCGGGTGCGATTAGTGAGAATTCGTTTTTTCATGAATGTTATTAGGGTTTAGTGTTGCGCCTGCGCGCCAGCATAGTTACCGTACCTAGACTTCGGTTTGCTAATGAAAAAGGTCGTCCCTTTGGGACTCCTCCTCCTTTATTCACAACAGCGAGGGGATTAAAACCTAGTTAATCCTGACTATCCACAGGAAGGTGACGAGAAGCAAATCCTAAAATCAAAACAATTTTTAATCACTAATAACCGAATACCCCAAAGGGGTTACATCACTAGGATGGGACATCGTCCCATCTTAGTGATGTCGTGTTTAGGAGTCCCAACGGGACGACCTAGACTTCAAGTTTGCAAATGAACAAGGTCGTCCCCTTGGGACTCCTTCTCCTATCTTCACAACAGCGAGGGGCGATGTCCCCCGCTATTGATGATGCCCCGTTGGGCCCAACGGGGTATTGATATCTATTAGAATTAAACGCTGATTGGGGTATTACAAAATCAAAATAATCTTAAAATCCTGGCACAAAAAAAGAGCCCAAGTACAACACTTGAGCTCTCCTATATGGTTTTTATTCTTGTCTGAATATTAGTATGCGATTTGTCTTTGTCTTATTGCTATGACACCAAAAATCAATAACATAATTGACAAACACATTAAACCCCACTCTCCCATTGTCGGAATAGCATCTGCTACAGGTGGTTCTGGAGGACAAGCGGCGAATGAGACGTTATCGTACCATACTCCCGTTGGTGCGAATCCCGTCGCATAATTTAAAAATCCCCATTGGATGATGAATCCATCCCAAGCTGGGTCAATTGTCACATCTATAGAAGATGTCGTAAATGAAGCAGCTGTCGACGTGTCAAACGAATCAAAATAAACTTGGGCAAATGTGACTGGGTCTAATACAGCAATCCAAGCAGCAAGTTCTGCTATATTAGCGTCTCCAGCAGCATCAGGGGTGCCATTCGGTGATAATTGATGATCAAACGTAAAGCGATAACAGAGATCAATATCTTCTGTCATAATATTGGCTTGATTAAAAATTCTTGCATCAATCCATAGTCCATTGCCATGATCACCATTATTATAATCACTGAATGTATTGAATACGATATTACCGCCATCTGAGTCCGTAGTTGTGAAGGCTCCATTGCCATTAGGCGCATCAAATGCAAAATAATTATAGGCAAAACTTGCACGATTAGGATCATTCCAGACATTGGCTCCGACCAACCATCCGCCTCCTAGCAATCCTCCATCTGGTGGAAATACATAAGCTTCAAAATCGTCAGAAAAGTTAATGGATTGAGCGGAAGTAGTCGTTGAAATAGCACAACATAGTGCCATGCTTAATATAAGCAATCTCAGGTTTTTCATCGTTTATTATTAAAAATGTTTAAATATTCATTAGTTAATTAAGTGTCAATATAGAACTTTTACTTATATGCAAAAAATAATTTTGTTTCCAATTCATCATTCACCTTAGACTTTCCCCATAAGCTTGATCTTAAATCAATTGCTGCAACCTTCTATGAACGCATGAAACTGTGCTCCAGATAATACTTCGAAGGTCGGCAATAGTCTAATACTGGTACCAGAATCGTATTCTACATTTCCAGCAGATCCGATAGTCTGGCGCGATTCAATCTCACCATCTGTCTCATAATGTACAGTTCCGTTTTCATTGCCTGTCAATCCTCTATTATTTCCAAATGTATAGTCTTGAGGTGCAGAAGATACTGTTGACAGAACTGTCTGTGCACATCCAAATGTATCTTCTATGATGACACCGACAACATCACCAACAGCTAAAGAAGAACTTGTCACCGTATTGCCAGATCCTGATTGTATTTGCTCCCCTGAATCCATGTTACCATTTGCATTAGCATCAATGAAGAAGGTATAGGCATCCATTCCAGCAGGGGAAGCACTTGCAAAACCAGGCGAATTACCACAAATTTTACTGTCTACACTTCCTGGCGATGACAGACAATGTTTTTCAAAATCATCAAAATAATAGACATCATTAGAAAAACTATTCGGATTGAATAAGATGACAATCTGATCGACACTTGCTTCAGTCACTGATGCATCTGGTCTATCAAAATAATCAAAAGCCACCGTTTCCCATTCATTTTGTTTGGTCGTCTGCATCTGATAACGACTATGCCGTCCAACTGGATAATTTGATGGAGTAGCTGTATTGCTATTTTCAAGTTGTAGAATAATGTTAGTGCCAATAGGTGCCGAAGTAAGCACATTCATATAAAACTTATTGTTACCTGGCACAAATCCACTGATGTCAAATGGATTGTCGATACTGTACGTCATGTTATCAAAAAGATCTCCATCTGATCGAGAATATCTCCCTACCAGTTGCGAATTGTTTACACCATTTTGCATCGGGTTAGCCGTATTGTCTTGCATCGAACCAATTGATCCTGCATATGAAATGATTGCAGAGTCATCAAAATTCTCCAACACACAGGCAAGTAAATCAACCACCTCAACACCAACCACAACATCAAAGGAAAGTGTCTGGGAATTGCAACCATTGACCACTGCAGAAACAATACCACTGCTTGATGTATCACCCCAATCTACAGATATCGTATTTGTACCCTGACCTGAAACGATTGTTGCACCAGCTGGTACAGTCCAACTGTATGTGGCACCTACACCAGCATTACCAACTGTATACATTTCACCACTAGCCATATGATCAACTTGTTGTGGTCCTTCGATGTATGCAAATTCACCTTCATAGACTCTAACGTAGTCCACTTCCATTGTTTGAGGAAAGGTTGTACTGGCATCTGGAGGTCCTGGATAATTGCCACCAACTGCCATATTCAACAACATATGAAATTCATGATCGAAGGGCCAATTGTTAGGCGATACATCTGCAATTGTTTTGGTAGAATACAGGATATCATCTAAATACCATCTGATCACTTCTTCATCCCATTCAATCGCATACTCATGAAAACCATCTTGAAACTCGCCGCTATTCAAGCGATGCGTTGCCGTGGATGACTGATTGTTGGGCCATGGTGGTCCGTAGTGGATGGTGGCATGAACAAGATCTGTTTCTTGACCAAGTAATTCGACGATATCGATCTCACCACTCTGCGGCCAAATGCCATATGGTTCGTCCGTGGACAACATCCAAAAGGCAGGCCATATACCTTGACCATAAGGCATTTTAATGGATGCTTCAAATCTGCCATAAGCAAAGTCACCTTTATTGATCGTGCGCAATCTGGCAGATGTATAATCTCTTCCTCCAAATGGTTCTTCTTTTGCGATAATTTTTAACGTGCCACCAGATACTTCTGCATTCTCTGCACGATAGTACTCGAGTTCATTATTCCCCCAACCACACAAGCTAGGGCAACCATCTCCGATTTGTGGCGTCCATTTGTTCAAATCCAAACTATTGCCATTGAAATTATCTTCCCATACCAATACTGGGCAAGCTGGTATATCATTGCAATCACCAGTAAAGTATAGATTATCGATAAAGTAAATAGAGTCATCCCCATCATCGAATCTTATTCTTAGCACATTGGCAAGTGATACGACATCAGAAAAAGCACTTAA
Organism: uncultured Saprospiraceae bacterium; assembly: GCA_937997635.1. Lineage (GTDB taxonomy): Bacteria > Bacteroidota > Bacteroidia > Chitinophagales > Saprospiraceae > CALFUK01. Next base: position 79,164 of record CALLFA010000086.1, read on the forward strand.
AGGAATTCTAATTCTATTCCATTGTTGTGGAATTAAATTAATGGGATATCCTTTTTGCGTATTGTCGGGATTTATCAAATGAACACTCAGTTGAGTTGCTGCAGGTGACCAAATGTCGACATGCATGTTTATAAATGAATTTAGATTGATTGCATTCTGTAAGTGTATTCTTTGGAAATCAAAATTCCCATATCGAAGCATATTATTGCCTCCAATACTCGGCATTGAAACTGTTGTTGATTGATTGGGATGTGGATTAAAATTGGTACCTGGCAATTCACCAAATGAATCACTAAACACTGCAATAACATTATCACATTCAGCAGGTACGGCTGCCTCTACATCTGGAGCCAATGGGGCTTGACAAACAACAGACTGCGAATTATTAACTTGACTAATGTCATCAAAATAATATTGGGAGCCATCACCACCAACGCCAAATTCAAAAAAGATGACGACTTTCTGCAGTGACTTTGTACTGGCATTTGTAGAAGAAAAATCAAAGCTTAATTCTTCCCAGGTATTGGCATTATTTACGGATGCCGTTAGCTCATTAAAAATTCCAGTATTGCTATTGTTCTCTAATTTGAGAAGGACATTGATGCCTGCTTTAGGAGAATATACTTTCATTTTAAACACCTGACCCTGCGTAAAATCAATCGGATCATCCAAGGTCAAAAAGCCTCCGGCCCATGGTTGAGCGCCTGCAGTCTTTAATGAACGCATGACAGTTGATGAACTGTTTATGGAGCTACTTGCTGGATTAGGATTTAATTCGCATACAGTACCTCCAAAGCCAGGACATATATAGTCTATATGCGGACATTCAAAATCAATAGTAAAATCAATGACATTGACTGATTGACCAAACAAATGAGATGTACCCAAACATAGTAATAGGTAGATGAATTGAATTTTCATTTCTAAATTTTTATATGTGTGTTTGGTTACTTTAGTTGGGGATAGCGAAAATATAAAAATATGTGAGTATCATATTGAATGGGGGATATTTTAACTACGATTTTACAGTAACCTGACATTCACATTAATATTGTAATTACAAATGATCAGCTTTGCAAATTTGACTTTGGATGGTTGTTCTGAAATAATACTTGAGAACTATGGAATTACATTCCAATATTGTAATAATAAAAAAGAGCCCAAGCATCACACTTGAACTCTCATTATTCATTTCAGCGTAAAATCTAAGTAATCTACTGACGACTTAGCTTTTCGCTATAAGGCTTTATGACTTCCATCGCAATATGGTGGATTTTTCGTTTGCTTGCATGTGCATAACCAAACATCCTTTGACTCTTCTTCCGTGACTTTGAGGTTTGTCATGCCAGAGTCTCTGTGTGCACCATTGCAAAATGGTTGCTTATCTGATAGGCCACAAGTGCACCAAGCATATGTTTTTCCAGCTTCTGCTTCATGTTTGACTGGTGCCGTTCCTGCAATTTTTGGTAAATCTTCCATGTGTTGTATATATTTTATAATAGTTATAACCGCAAGTTAGAAACCAAAGTTCTTAGATCGATTCTAAATATGAGAAATGATGTGGCCTATTCCGAATGTAACGACGAAAAGTAGTGTGGTCAGTACCAGTTGTTTCAAGTATGGATCAAGTGTCATAGCCTCTGTTTTTGTGGCTACAGATTTTCCATTGATCAATAAGAGAGGTAACACAGCTAGAAAGATATATTGAATGGATGATTTGTAATTGAGTACTACAAATAAAATGGTTAAGCCCAATCCTCCAAGCAATAATAACCAATGATAGAACACTGCTTTTGGCCTACCTATGCGTACAGGTATGGATCGCTTGCCTGCAGCTTGATCTGAAACGATGTCTCTGATATTATTGATGTTTAATACACCGACCATAAATAAGCCCAATGTTGATGCAGGTAAAATGTAACTGATGTTACTCAAACTTTTTGTTTGTAAAAAGTATGCCCCCAATACGCCTACCCAACCAAAAAAGATCAATACGGATAGATCTCCTAAACCAGCATAGCCATATGGATTCTTACCTGCTGTATATTTGATAGCGGCAAGAATGCATACCAAACCGAGTGTAAAAAACAACAACACTCGAATGAGCGGTAACCCAGAAATAAGGAGTAAGCTTATACCTGAAGCTAAGGTCAATCCTCCTAAGATAATCATCGCCCGCTTCATAGCATTTTTGGAAATAGCGGCTGTTTGTGTTTGTCGAGAAGGGCCTTCACGCAATTCATTGTCTGCACCATTTTCTGAATCACCATAATCGTTGGCAACATTGGACAGAATTTGCAATAAAACTGTAGTTAGCAAAGTCATCCCTGCAATCAACCACGAATGCCTTCCTTCTCCATAGGCGAGGACGGTAGCCATAGAAACAGAAGCGATACCTAGTGGTAGTGTCCGTAATCTGAAGGCTTTTATCCAAGGATTCATAGTGTATACATGTCTACTTATGTATTATCAACAATGTCAAAAGTAGCTTGTTTCTCAGAATATTACTTTATTGCAATCATTAAAGCTTCATATCAACCATATAAACTCCAATTTAAGCGACCTTCAGGGACATCAAGGGGTGTGCTAAAAACCAAAGACAGTTGGATTATTCGTTTAGAACATCATAGAAACCTTGGCTATGGTGAGTGCTCGCTTATTGACGGTTTAAGTCCTGACAATGTGACGAAACTTAGAGCAACTTTAGATCGCATTGTTGAAGATCCAACAATAATGATTCCTCAGGTTAAAGAGTTGGATGACCTTCCTTCTTTGCAATTTGGTGTTGAGACAGCGATTATTGATCTTCAAGACAAACAAGCGGGTATCTTATTTCCAACAGCATTTACTTCAGGAGAAAAAGGCATTCAAATAAACGGACTTATTTGGATGGGTACTAAGGCATATATGTTTGATCAAATTAAGCAAAAGCTCGACCTAGGTTTTACTTGTCTGAAGCTCAAAATAGGAGCGATTAATTTTGAAGACGAATTGGCTCTACTTTCTTACATACGCCAACATTTTGATGCCAATCAATTAGAATTAAGAGTCGATGCCAATGGCGCTTTTGATCCATCAGATGCCATGGACAAATTGAAGCGATTATCCGACTTTCACATTCATTCAATAGAACAACCTATCCGTCAAGGCCAATGGGATGACATGGCACATTTGTGTCAAACAACACCAATCCCAATTGCATTAGATGAGGAGTTGATTGGCGTCACCACAAGAGATCAAAAGAAGGCTTTGCTAGAAACAATTAAACCTCAATACATCATTTTGAAGCCAAGCCTCGTTGGGGGATTGGTTAAATCTGATGAATGGATTCATATAGCTGAACATCTAAATATTGGCTGGTGGGCAACTTCAGCACTAGAATCAAATATTGGCTTAAATGCCATTGCACAATGGGTGGCCGTGAAAAAGCTAGACTTACCTCAAGGATTGGGTACTGGTCAGTTGTTCACCAACAACATTGAATGTCCATTGTATTTAAAAGGTGAACATTTGTATTATTCTCCTCAAGGAAAATGGAAATATCCTACACTATGAATCTCTTTTTCCCCAATAGAGTATATCATCAAAAAGAGCTGCTAAGCGTAGCACATCAATTACTTGACCAACCTCAGGAATGGTTGAAGGAATTTGCCCAAGTCATTATAGACTGGCACGATGATCTAGACTTTATGACTGCGCAGACATCAGGATCAACGGGTACTCCAAAAACGATCAAATTATCCAAAGAAGCAATGAAGCAGAGTGCGTTAAAGACAGGAAAGTATTTTGACTTACCTAAAGGAACTCATGTGTTGGCAGCGCTACCCTATTCGTTCATTGCTGGTAAAATGATGGTTGTGCGATCCCTTGTGCTCAACTGGAATTTTAACATTGTACCAATCCAATCAAACCCATTGGCATATGTAGAAGATGACGTTCATTTTGTAGCGATGACGCCGCATCAATTATCAACTGTCATTCGAGAGTCAAGATGGAAATTGGAACAAGTCAAAAAAATCTTGTTGGGAGGTGCGCCAGTCGGTCAAGAACTTATGGAGAAAATACAAACCATACAAGCTGAGGTCTATTTGGGCTATGGGATGACAGAAACGATCACGCATATAGCTGTCAAAAGACTGAATGGCGTTAAGCCCGTACAACATTTCTCTGCTTTAGATGGTGTACATTTTTCACAATCATCAGAAGGAACGCTACATATCAAAGCTGACCATTTAGAAAAAGAAATCCAGACAAGGGATATCGTCGACTTAATCTCTGACAAACAATTTCAGTGGCTTGGAAGAGCGGATAATGTGATCAATAGTGGAGGCATAAAAATACATCCCGAGCAAGTAGAACAGAAGATCAGTAAAGTTTTGAATCAGCCTTTTTTTATTACGTCTAGGAACAATGAGCTTTATGGACAAGAAGTCATCCTGGTGATTGAAGGCGAATCCACAGATATAACTCCATTGACTGAACAGCTATTAACAATTCTTTCAAAACTAGAACTTCCAAAAGACATTATCTTTGTCTCTCAGTTCGTCTACACTGACACAGGTAAAGTGAAGCGAAAAGAGACATTTGAAAAAACTTTGAAACACTAGAATTGTTAGCTTATTGATGGAAAAGGTGTTATTGACAAAAGAGGACATGTTTGTGGCATTCAGCCTTCCTGGTGAAAACGACATTCAGCTCTACAAGCATGATGAAGACGGCAAGCATCAATTCGTGATCCATCCATTTATCCGCGAATCTGTTGATACTACTTTCGTAAAATGTCGTTCTGTATTAATCAATCCGATTATTCAATTTCAGAACGACACCGTCAATGTCATACAAGAAACAAAGAAGGAAGCGTACACAACACAAGCTTCGCATTTGCTCAATGCGATCAAACAAGGACATTTCTCCAAAGCTATTTTATCTCGAATAAAAACCGTTGACTTAGTCGATCCAGACTATGGCAGGATATTCAGTGCATTGGTCAATACGTATCAAAAAGCCTTTTGCTATTTCTTCAATATACCTGGACAAGGCAGTTGGATGGGTGCATCGCCAGAAGTTTTGTTAAAAAGTGATGACAATGGATTTGAAACTGTAGCGCTTGCAGGCACGTTGTCGAATCCAGAATTTGGCGAACCAGTCTGGACAAAAAAAGAAAAAGAAGAACAACAGATCATCGTGGATTATGTGAAAGAAAAATTAGACACAAGAAACATTGCTTACCAATTGGAAGGGCCTAGAAATTCTGTCGCTGGAAAAGTCGTCCATCTGAAAAGTGTGTTTACGTCAAATCAGGTGATTGACCCTGTGGATGTGGCATTAGCATTGCATCCAGGCCCGGCGATATCTGGCTTTCCGGTGGACAAAGCACTTGACTTTATCGACAAGACAGAATCGCACAAACGAGAGTATTATTGCGGCTTTTTAGGCCCAGTCAGTGACAATCACACAACCTTATTCATCAATCTAAGATGCATGCAACTGTTTAGACATTCGGTTTCTATTTATGTTGGAGGTGGCTTCACCAAAGATTCTGTCATCGAGTCTGAATGGCAAGAAACAGAATTGAAAAGCCAAACATTACTATCGGTTTTAGAAGATTCCTACCTTGCAGTTGATGGTATCAAATAAGGAATTCATACAACGACTTGTCAAAGTCTGTGAGATAAAACAAATCAAACATGTGGTCTTCTCCCCTGGTTCGAGAAACGCACCATTGGTTATCACCTTTGATGAAAATCCACACTTTGAATGCATCACGATTCCAGATGAGAGGGTGGCAGCATTCTTTGCTATGGGTATGGCGTTGCACCTCAATGAGCCAGTGATCATATGTTGTACTTCTGGCAGTGCTGCTTTGAATTATGCGCCAGCGATTGTCGAAGCCTATTATCAAAAAATTCCATTGTTGGTCCTCACTGCAGATCGGCCCGTCGAATGGGTTGATCAAGGCGCTGGACAAACCATGCGTCAGAAAAATGTATACAACAATTACATCAAAGGCAGTTTTGAATTGATCCAGGAAGCACAACACTTGCAGGATTTACGACACAATGATCGAATGGTATGCGAGGCCATTAACTTGGCCAAAGATCCACGCAAAGGACCTGTGCACATCAATGTGCCATTAAGCGAACCACTTTATGATGTATTAGAGGCACAAGAATTTGACAACTTGCAAATGGTTGATGCTCAGCCGTCTGATTTTTCTATTCGAGAAATAGAACGTGAAACAATACGCGACATTTGGAAAAAGGCAACACGTAAACTGATCATCTTTGGTCAATCAAAGCCCAACAAACAGGTGGATCACCTATTGGAAGAAGTTGCTCAAGATCCATCAGTAGCGATTATTTCAGAAACTTGCTCTAATAGATATGTCACTCCTTACAACCCATGCATTGATCGGCTAATTACAACCATTTCAGACGAAGATTTAGCATTATACAAACCTGACATTGTTGTGTCTTTAGGTGATGCAATTATATCCAAAAAAATAAAAGCGATGATTCGAAAGTATCATCCTAAAGAGCATTGGTATGTCAATGAGCAGAAACAAGCGCAAGACACCTTTTTAGCATTAACGAAGCACATCAGGAGTTCTGAATCTGCATTTCTGTCAGTGGTCAACGATCTGAAGACAGACAGTACTTTTTCGTCAACTTGGCACAACAAACATCTGGAAACCAAAGGTCGACATGAAGAATTTATTGATAAATGTGAATGGTCAGACTTAATAGCATTTCATCATATCCTAAAAGAAGTGCCTGCAAATACAGATTTACATTTGGGCAACAGTTCCCCTATCCGATACACACAACTCTTTGATCAACGTCCAAATATCAATTATTTCTGTAATCGAGGTGTCAGTGGTATCGACGGTTCGACTTCAACAGCGGCAGGAGCTGCATATGCGAGTGACAAGATGACGACAATGGTCACAGGAGACATGGCATTCTTCTACGATTCTAATGCATTGTGGCATCATCATCTACCGAATCAGTTGCGCATCATCATGATCAATAATGGAGGTGGAGGCATTTTTAAAATTATCCCTGGGCCGAAAACGACCAATCAGTACAAACAATATTTTGCTACTGAGCAGCAATTTTCGGCGGAGCATATAGCCAAAGCCTTTGGGTGTCCGTATTACAAGGTTGATGATGTTGAAGGTTTACAAAAACACCTGACCACATTATATGAGGAACGTTTTGATAAACCGCCAATATTGGAAGTGTTTACGGGGCATGTGGAAAATGAAAAGGTATTGGAGGCGTATTTTGGGTATTTGGTTGGGAAGGGGTAGATGGTGACATAGCAAGAGGTACGGACCTGTGAGCCTGTGGCTTAGACCTTTGCCTCAGTTGTCGTTTTGAATGTTATTTATCGTGGTGAAGATGGCAATAGGTACGGAGACCTTTGGCTCAGTCTCGTCTTGAATGTGCCAGTAGCTAGTCAATAATTGCTTCCGGACGATACCTGAATCGAAGGTCTCCGTACCTCTCGATTTTAATTTCAACAAGAGTTACGGACCTGTGAGCCTCTGTCGCTTAGGCCTTTGCCTCAGTTGTCGTCCTGAATGTTATTTGTCGTGGTGAAGATGGCAAGAGGTACGGAGACCTTTGCCTCAGTTATCGTCCTGAATGACTCTTATATAAAATATTTCTCTCGATCGAAAATTCGACGCTACAATGAAAACGTATGGGAATACTTTACTAAAATTGTCCTTTGTGTGCTAAGTGGGATTTCCAACCCTTCCAGTCCGATTCGATTTTGATTCAGCAAGTCGTTGTAGACTATAAATAAATCAACACCTTCTCTCGGGTTATACCTGAATCTTATATTGCTGGTAAAATTTTGATCCACATTGTTGTATTGAATTAGAGAAGCGATGGAGACTTTTGTGCTAAACATGACCAAAGCATTCAAACTTGCAAGATGGATATTTAATTGTTGATCACGCCCATCAAACCTAAGCGCATTAAACTCATAGGAAGCTCCTAATTCTAAACTGGAAGACACTTGATATATTGGCTCTATTCCGAAAGATGCTCTTGTCCCGTCGTAAAATCCACCCCACTCCACTTCACCAAAGACGCTCAATGGCTTTGTTTGATCAGAATTAGCTTCTACAAAATATCGATCAAATGTATATCGGCCAATCGGGACGTTCACATCATCTGACAATTCAAATAAATCAGTGAGGACATCTACATTGGGATTGTAACCAATTTCTAAACCCCAAGTGCTTCTAAAGTTCACTTCATATCCAAAAACATAATCAATGGTTTGAACGTCTGCAGTAGGATTATCAAATAAAAATTGCCCCCTAAACTGCGGACCATGACTAAAAATAGTATGTTCTCCTTCTGGGTACCACACATACTGCAACCGATGTCCGTGTCTGAAATAATCTTGTCGTCGCTCAAATCCTAGTTCTGGATTATAATCTTTGCCCACGCGCAACAAACTGAGAGCATATACAAAGCCGCGCTGCGATCTCTTGACTAGTGAAGTAAATATTTTCTGTCCATCAAAATCAATCAGTCCATTGTCCAAATCACTATCAATGGTATGTGCAAGACGTACGGTCCAATCGATTTGTGGTCCAACCCTCAGTAAAACATCACCAGCAAGAGCCAAATTGTAATTGCCATTAAAATCCATACGATTTGTCATCATCAAGCCGACATATGAATTGGGATTATTTAATTGTTTTGTGACTCTCCCTACTGTAAAATTTTCTCCTGCAAATTTGTCCGTATTTGCTGTCTGCATATTTAAAAAACCAACATCCCATTTTCCAGAGCGTCCAGTTATTCGCGCACCTCCTAAAATTGGTATGGGCGCTCCATCCTCATCTATCCCAATATTCCGACTATAAAACAATGAATTACCTCTTGGAAAACTAAAGTCAAAAAGTCCAGACCGCTCTTGAAAAAACAAACGCTTTTCAGGAAAAAAGAGGTTAAATCGAGTCAAGTTTACTTGTTGATTATCTGCCTCTACTTGAGCAAAATCAGTATTCACCGTTAAGTCAAGTGTCCAGTTATTGGAGATGCCATATTTTAAATCAATCCCTACATCATTGACGACATCATTACTTTTTTCATAGGCTGTCTCGGCGTCATTCAAATTATATACACGAGAAAATCCACCTAATGCATAAGGTGTTATATAAAATGGTTTTCTTGGCTGTATGCCTTCGAACACATATTCTTTTGCTAAAGATGGTCGCCATGTACCAAAATCTCCATATTCGGGAGATATGTCTGGTGATACCACAAACTCATTGTGCTTTGCTGTATATCTCCAAGTGGTTATGCCCATCGTTACTCGCCCATCTTTTGGTTGAAATTGAAGGCTTGTCCAGGGTATTCTCATTTCGGCATACCAGCCATTATTGTCTCTTGTCACTTCTACATCCCAGAAATTATTCCAACTCAGATTTAATGGCTCACCTCTACTTCTCCCATCGTTCAACACTGCTGCATCAAATCTCAAGCCTGCTGGAGTGGTAAAAAAACCAAGGCCATTTGTTTTATCGTTGTAAGAATCGATGACCAAGCCAAACCAATCATTCGTCGTCAGTGCATCTCGTTTTTTAGAATTGGATGTAATCTCATCAGGTGAATTGACAAACATTTTCCCAGATATAAAGAGATATTGGTCATTGTAACACAACTTTATTTCTGTCTTGTTAATTGCAGTTGCTTTATATACAGGAGAAAAAGTGGTAAGCTCTACGGCTTCTATTTCTGTCCAAATGGCATCGTCTATCTCTCCGTCAAAATTGATTGGCTCTGTAGCTCGTTTAATGACTACAGGTGATTGATTAGCCCACATCGTGTGTGTAGCCAACATCAACAAACAGATGGTATATGATAAATAATGTTTCATTAGCTCGACTACTCAAAGCTAAAATATTTTCACCATCTAATGACAATTCCAGCAACAACACTAGGACAGCACTAAAAATAAACGTCAATTTAGTCGGCACATTTACCTCACAAAACAGTCATTTTTTCAGAGAGCACATTGTTGCCTGTTCGCAATCTGACCATATACACACCCCGATTTAGTTTTGTTGTTTGCAAGCGCTTATAAAAATCTCCAAAATTGTCATAGTCGTGTATGAGGAGCTGCGATACGACATTTCCTTTGTGATCCAAGATATCTAAAGATATTTCTCCTGGTTGCGCTATATAGAAATGAATGGTCTGTGTTTTATCACCGTCTAGTGCGTACACAGCTAAGGTCTCTTCTCTGAGTGGCTTTTTCTTTAATACTGACCCAGCGTTTTCATTGATTTTTTTATCATCATCGTACATAACTAAAGATGCCCCTCCACAATCTTCGATTTCAGCTAAAAACTCTGCCCCACCAACAACTTCAAATCCTGCATTCAAAACAATATTCATTCCTGCTCGATAATTGACATCCGAATTATTTAATGCTTCACCATTAGACACTAAAGCTTTTACGGCATGAAATGAAGCTGCACCAACTTGTTCTTCTGTTATGAACAGAGTGTCTACCTGACAATCAAGCTCCTGAGGCATATAGCCAATACATTCACAACGATTATTAAAATGATCTTGAACTGTCAATGCTATACCATCGTCACATTCACTACCAGCCTCTGGGCATGCTTCAATATCAAAGGTTACTTTATTTATACCTCGACATGTGCTGGGGTCATCCAGTGATGTAAACATAATATACCTCGCTGATTCTCCATTAAAATCCGGGCCTGCAAAACCAGTATAACCTGAATTTCCAGACGCGAAATTCCACGTATAGGTTCCTAGATTAAACCAAGTATTCCCATCAGTAGAATAATCTACTGCTACATTTCTAAAACCTCGATTGGTTTGACCTTGCACATTATAATTCCAGACATTTGTTCCATGAATGACATACTTGGCGCCCAGATCGTAATGGATCCAATGAAAGCCTGAACGAGATGGTAGATATGGATTGGTACCTGCGTTACATGACAACCAAGCATCGTCTGGTCTATTGTCTAACTCCGGGGTCATTTCACAATAATCAAATTCTTCAAATAAGGCTCTTGGGTCATCACATGCGATTCCTGTATTCCCTCCACATGGCGTTCCCTGACAGTTGCAATTCGCAATTTGATCATTGGCCGTACTTGGATTACCATCATTACACGCTTGACCCGTAGGTAAACATGCCAATTCGCAACCATAGTCGTACAAGTACATTGCTGGAATTCTATGCCAGTTGTCGTCACTATGGTTAGGTCCTTTCCAAAAGACAGAATGATGATGTCCCCATGTCGGAGAGGCATGATGCAACTCATAATAGTAGTAGGTATTTGCAGACAAAGCTACAGTACCTGAAGTCTGTGGTGGACTTTCATCATGTTGTATAACACCTGTCCCATACATTGTTTCAATAATGGTATTATCGACATTAGCAGGTGATGCATTTGTACTTAATTTAAATCTAACATTCATCGCACCTGTCAAATTAAATTGATAATCGCCTGAAATAGGCACCGTCAAATAACCCTGAATGAGGACGCCATAATTTTCTCTTTCTTGATCCCAATCTGCCTGGAGTCCAAGTGGATTTATGAAAAGATCATCAGGCATTGTCGGATAGTCTGGATCCACATACAATTCGTCAAGTGTTCCAGTGGTGATATCATTATAAAAATATGCTTGGATCAAACCTCTTTCGCCAACACATGTATTTGATGTATTGGGTACGCCGACACAATTGCAATTTCCATCTTCTATATCATTAGTGGTATTGGCATTCTGATCATTACACGATGTCCCCTTAGGCGGGCAGATATCATCGCATACGTCAGTAATGAATTGGCTACTAACCAATACCCATTCTGTTTGTGAAATAAAATCATTTTTCCAAAACAAACTGGCGTGATCTCCACCTCCACCTTCTCGATGTTGAATTTCAAAATAATAAAGTTGATTTGCGACAAGGTTTAACGGTACAGAAGTCTGAGCAGGGCTTTTATCATGTTCTAGATTGCCAGTGTATTGTTCAACCAATGCTCTTTCAACCAAATTAGCAGCTGTAGCATCTGTACTCAAATAGAAGAAGGACTGATCATCACTTGTAATATTGAATGTCACCGACCCTGAAGTAGGAACACTTATAAATCCTTTTATTACAGATCCATAATGATCATTATACGCTTCAGGAGCAGACACAGAGTTCAATTTTCTTGTGAGGTCTGGACCATTTGGAAAACTCTCATCTACATACAATTGTTCGATTGTGTAATAGGGAAGCTCCCCCCAATAATGCCAGGAAACTTGTCCTTGTTCACCCACACATTGAGCATAAGATTGTAAGGAAAAAAGCACACTTATCAGTACGAATATATATTTAGTCATTATTTGCACATTTAATTATTAAGAGAAAATTCCAATCGGCGATGTGCCTGGTGAATAGCTATAAAAATTGCTCAAGTTTGGCAATACATAATCCAAGTCATTTGGTGATACACCAAACCATAAAGCAATGTCACCATACAATTCATCAACGCTCGTTGTAGGTATAAATCGACCTCTTTCATCCAAATTCAACACATTGGATAACAACATATCTGGATATGATCCAAATACATTTCTACCATTCACTGCTCCACCAAGTACCATAGAATTGCCTCCCCATGCGTGGTCAGAGCCATTTCCATTTGATGTCAGGGTTCTTCCAAAATCTGAGATAGTCAATACAGTGACATCTTCTGTTAAACCCAAATCTTCCATTGAATTGTAAAATTCTGACAATGCATTATCCAATATTGGGAGCATTCGTTCTTGGTTGTTGATGACCTCATCGTGATGATCCCAACCGCCAAATGTGGTAAAGAAAATTTGTCGATTGGCTCCTAAAAAGTTTTGAACACTAATGACATCAGCCATCATACGCATGTCTTGCGACAAATTAGTACCTGAAAAAACTGTTGGAAATCCTGGTCGTTTGGCAAGGGCTGTTTTAAATATTTCTTGACTACTGATGGTTTGCTGTGCCAGTTGACCATAGGTGTTTTGAAATATATTCGAATAAGCAGCATTGACATATGAGTTAATTGCTTCGTTTCTTTTGTCTGTAAGAAACCCTGCTCTACTGCTAAAAGGTACTGTTTGAATACCTAAATCACTTGGACTTGCACTATTGCCAATGGCATATTCGACTACTGTCTCTCCTGCTTGAAAACGATTTTTACCATCTAACGAAATGTTCATCGAAATTTCTTGTATGCTATTCATGTCTTTCAGCATATCAGCCATTCGACCGCCAACACCAACTGCGCTTCTGTCTTGTGGTACTGATGTTTGCCATTGCATGATTTGATCAGCATGAGAATACAAACCGAGCGGTAATGATTTAGACTCGTTGTACACTTGAGTGTTGGTCATGATTGGTTCGACTAGCGTACCGATATTTGCAATAAATGATAGATTTCCTTGATTGAATAATTGAGCAGTATTTGGCATAGAAGGATGGACACCAAATTTTTTATTTGTGTTATCTGCATTAATGTTTATTAAAAAATCAGAGCCATCTGCGTTGCGAATGGGAAGCGCTAGGTCATCTCTTAAATTGGCATAATTCCAATATGGTCCAGTATTGTTAGGTCCTTCATCTGTAGGAACCAAAAAGTTGTGCGAATCAGCACCTCCGGCCAACAAAATAACCACAAGCGCTTTGTAATCACCTGGAGCTCCAATTATATGCGGACGAGCAGCAGCTGTATTAATCATTCCTAAATTCAAGATAGAAGATAAAAATGCTGTCGAACCTACTGCTGCGCAACTGGCTTGGCCAAGGAACTGTCTTCTTGAGTATGTATTGTCTTCACTCATTGTATAATGTCTTATGGTTTTTTATCTGTTTATTAAATATTCTGGACTAGCCATCACCAAATAAATGGCAATTCTGACTCTATCTAGATCTGCATTTTCGTTGTCTTCATTGCAGTACATCAGGCATTCGGCATTATCACCGCACAATGAGTCACAATCTCGATTGCCAATTTCAAATTCTTCCACTACAGCAGCAATTGCATCTATAGTTGGTTGGGTCAATTTGCCATGAGCCAAAATCATATTCAGTCTATCCAAAAGTTGCGGTATTAATTCAGAATTCCTTGCCATCTCGACTTCATCACTAAAATCAAAACTTGCAATATCATCCAAATAGCTTTCAAACGGTTCGCCATAGATAGCCCACTGGTCAGAATGTTGATCTTTCATCAGCCACTCATTTAAAATATTGAAATAGCCAGTGATTGATTGTGTATTTGTTATTTGAAATTCCGGAGCTACTCGATTGGCATCTTGTATAGGACCAATTGGTTGGAAATCTGATTGGAAAAAATTAAAGACACTGGGTGAGTAAAAAGGTTTTTGCCCAATAAAATTATAAACGGTATACATGGCATTTCTAAAATTACCGCTTGCCGTATTGAGGTCAAATGATTTACACAACTGTATGTAGCGATTAAAGGGTTCTCTAAGCATGCCATAGTTATCATTATCAGCAGAGAAACAGCTTCTTGCTTCTTCATCGAGCAGTATTGCTTTTATCATCGATTTCATATCTCCTCTGACAGTCCCAAATTGACCAACACCATTAAAGGCATCTGTTACTCGACGTATATAGCCAGGACTAGGATTGGACGTAACCAATCGCTGAATCATAAATTTCCCCAGGAATGGACCAACATTAGGATGATTGAATATATTATCAAGCGCATCAGCTATGTCAGCATCACCATCAACAGGATTTCTATTGGGCACTTGAAAACCATTCAATAAGTTTTTGACTCCTGGCTCGTGATACTCATCTGCCATTTGCATACGGGAGAGGAAAGTCTCTTCATAATCCATTGGCCCACAGCCAAATTCACAATATGGATTATAATAAGTAAGGCCTGTGAATATTTTTGCAAATTCGGCTATATCTTCATTGTCGTATGTAGGTATTAATTCGCCATTATTCCTTTTAAAGCTTCCATTTTTGTTTAATTCAAACAGCCCTATCGAAAATAATTGCATTATCTCTCTGGCGTAATTTTCATCTGGAAATATACCTTCAGAAAGATTTGACTTGGGGTTATTCATGTAGGTCAAATATTCACCCATCGCCGCATGGTAAGTGACTGCTTCCAATAGATCACGGTAATTGCCGAAAGCATTATCAGCAAGCATATCCCAATAACTACCAAATGCATAGGCGTTATCTCCAAAACCTGAAAATGTAGAAATCACAAAAATTTCACTAAGCGCCAAGGCAATTCGTTGACGTAAAACGTCTTCTGATGTCATCATATATTGCCACCATGCAAAATCAAAGTAATAGTTATATGCACCCGTATCATTCGGATCCATGAGTGCATTATTTTTTAAATTTTTATACTCTATTACTTTGTCCATTACTGGAAATGAAATAGGGATAGAAAATTGCTGATCAATCCAATCTTCTATCCCTACTTCGGCTACTTCTTCAATGTCTTCAACACTTCCACCAAAGGAAGCTTGAGACAAAAATCGAGATGCAGAATTGAGATTTGGTAAAAAGCCCTGGCTTGTTAGTGTATTATTTCCACTAGTCTGATTAGAAGCCGAACTAGTCGTAACAGTTACGCCACTGTTAACGCCGGATCCGATTGTTTGAATCTGACTATTTACATTTAGAAAACCAAAACTTAAAAAAACACAGAGAATAAATATTTCTTTTTTCATAGCACTTGTAATACGGGCAACTTATGAGTTACCCTACCAAAGAATTAAATTTTTTTTTGTGGCGGAAATTGTTTCTATGGGAATAGATTTCAAATGTATGGCTCGGGATTCATTTCTGTCTAATGGGAAACCCTAGAAACCTTGAGAATTTGTCTTTGAGTAGGTCAATTCTCATTAAACAGCAAAATAAAACAAGGATTCGACATAAGATGACAAAATAGTACAAGGATTTGAAAGAATAGTGAAAGCCAATCATTCCAAACAATTGGATATTACCAACATTAAAAGCGAGACAGTGGATTCCTTTATGTATGAGGGTCAGACACTTCCATAAGAATGTACTCAGTTAAACCATGAAAAACTTTTTACTATGTCAATTACACCAAGAGAACGTCAAGTCTTACATCTCATCGCTCATGAATACACGACTCCTGAAATTGCTGAATTATTATTCATCAGTAGGCATACCGTCATATCACATCGAAAGATGCTGATGCGGAAGTTTAATGCCAAAAATACAGCTGGGCTAATTCGTCGAAGTTATGAAGAAGGTGTACTCAAGATCCAAACAGATGAACCAGTCATTCTGAAGCAATTTGCGCAATCCGCTTAAGGCAAATCACTTAGCTTTCATACACAGTACAATTAGTTAATCCTTACGCTTAAACTTAAGTCGCTATTAAGTTATTTATTCAATCCCAAAAACATGTTTATTGTATTGACGTATTGTATCTAATTTTCCTTGACTTTCTACTTTGGCTCACTTTGAAGCCTTTGGCTCACTTTGAAGCCTTTGGCCCACTTTGAAGCCTTTGGCTCACTTTGAGTATTTTCAGGACACCCGCCAAGAGGTCGGGAGACCTTTGGCTCACTTTGAAACCTTTGGCTCAATTTGGGAAATCAAGGTGAACAAAAGGTCTCCCGACCTCTTTGTGTATTTCCACCCAAACCGCCTAGAGGTCTAGGCCAAAGGCTCACAGGTCTGACCTCTTTGTGTATTTTCAGAACAACAGCCAAGAGGTCGGGAGACCTTTGGCTCAAAGAGAGACAGGTTGCATCGCTTGCACTGGCGTTGCAGGGGGTCAGCGCTTCTGATTTAGGGTAATGTGATTCACCCATTTATCCGTCTGTGCCAAAGGCACATACTTGGGTGCTCACCGGACGGACGGTCTCGCATATGCGGCGTGACCAGCTTTTGCTGGGCATGACCGTCATATACAATGTTAGCGGCTGGCCTCTTTTTTATTCATTTATATATTCAATTGCAATTTTTTCAAATTCTCGGAATTGCCTAAATGGAAAGCCATTTTTTCTATTTGTCTCATATTCTTTATCTTTCATTAATTCAGAAATTTTCTTGAATTCATAAAAGAACATCCTAACAAGTTGAAGTTTCTTGATTGTAAAATCTTTCTCAATCATTTCTCCTACTTCTTCTAAATCATTTATTGGTTCGCCATATTCCTCCGAAAATCCAATAACTTTAAATTGAACTTTATGTTTTTGAGTAGGAATTTCTCGAATTATTATTTGGTCACCACCTGGTTCTCCGTACCAATTGAATTTTCTTTCGGATTCACCTTTCATTATTCCAATTAGAGCGTTCAAACATTCTTCAATTGGGTCTTCAGGGTAAATGTGAGTAATTGATAATTCGTATGATTTGCCATTTGATAGAATCCAACATGAACTCCAACCATGTTCATCTAAAAAATAACTGATGTTAATATTCATTTTTCAAGGTTGTTTTTTCTTTTCTGCTTGCCGCTAACTCGGTTATATACCACTGCTTAGGCGGATTATTATTGACATACTTAAAGTGAAACAGTACATCTCCCTATTTGAAGGGACAAAGTCGCTATTAAACGTTTGTAGTCGTTTGTAAACACTTTGGTGGTGTGGCGTAAGCTGTGGTGATACATAGATCTAAGATATGAAGAAAAAGAAACTCAGCCTCTTATCCCTCCTACCATAGGCTGACAGGTCTTATTAGAGAGGGACGGTAACTTGGGTTAACTAATGAATCCGCCAAGAGGTCGGGAGACCTTTGGCTCAAGGAAAGACGAGTTGCCGCGCTTGCTCTGGCCATGAAGGGGATCAGCGCTTCTATAAATGTTAACTTAGGTGTATCATCTTGTCCAGAGGTGGACGCAGGTTTATTTCGATATAACCAATCCAAATGTTTATTGAGTAAGGAGGGTGCTCTTGCGAATCTAAAAGGAGTGCCCTTTTTATAATAACAGTACTACGCTGGCTCACAGATCTTTACGCTCTGCTTTGAAGCTCAATGATCCTGATGACGGCGATTATGGACATAGTTCTAGTGTGAAATAAAAATGCCCAGATATTTGTATCTGAGCACTTTAGTAATGAGCAAATATTACTAGCTGTTAAGCCTCTTTGATCACTGTTGAGGAGCCGTTCTTCATGACGGATGCAATGCCTTTAGCGCGTGCTGAAGTGCTGCTGTACATTTCACTTTTTCCTATTGCTTCACCATTGGCAGCTTTCAGAACGAAATAAGGGTCTCCTTTCTTTGATACCTTCTTTTCAAATCTGGCTTCTACTTGACTGTTTTTCTGAACAGACTTAATGCCGTTATTTCTTGCTTTAGTGCTTTCGTAGCCTTCGCTGGCCAAGATGATCTGGTGATTGCCTGCTTTTAGATTAAATCGTGGCTTTCCTCCTTTGTCGTTAAATGTTGTAAAATAACCCATGGGTAATATGATTGTTAGTTAATGGAAGGAAGGTACGAGAAATATTGATTCGTGGTCGGGGGCGCGATATGGCAAAATGAAGATCTAATTCAAGAACCAAGTTCAAGCGTCAATAGTCATAGTCCATAGTTATAATCCGTCGGGCATGAAGCATTCCCTCCACTTTAGTCTCTTATAATCCTTAAAAGATCCGTTAGATATAGGGTACCATGGGTCGGTTGTGTTACAGATCTTTGTTGGATGGATAAGGACTGTATTGCTCTTGGAAAGAGGCTTAAACAAATTAGAATAGAAAAGGGATATAAAAGGGCGGAGGACTTTGCTTTGTCTAATGGGATCTCTCGAAGTCAGTATGACCGATATGAGAAAGGTGGTAATATAACTTTTGTGACGTTGTGTAGGGTTTTGAGGAGGCTTGATGTGACCTTGGAGGAGTTGTTTTGTGAGGGGTTTTAGATTGGAGATTGCAAATCACCGATAGCGTATAAATCGAAGTCGGAGATATTCGGTTGGCGCATATATGTATTCGTAGACATAGTCTACCAATAGCTTATTCTATACTAATTCTCGAAAGCTTGTTATTAGTGAATATGACAACTTGGATTTAGCGAAATCACGGAATTCTGCGAAATTGTCCTTCCCTATTTCATCTTCCCTAATTTCAAAGGTATCTGCTTTCTTTTTTGCAGGGACAATATATAAGGTATTGACCCATTCAAATATATGCCCATATCTGCTCCAAGCATACTTTTCCTGAGATTGGCCATTCTTAGCGTTCTCCTTAAAGACGATACCAAAATCTCCATAATACAAAGTCCTCTCTTTGACAAACGCCCGTCTAGGAATCTGCTGTCTTTCGTTTTTTATTAGCACCCTCCAGACATCAATATATCCTAGTATTCCGATTATCCCCAACACCATGAAAGGAATCATAATTACCAGAGAAATATAGTGTCTTGCTATCAACCAAATCACAGCCAATAATATAGCAATAGGAAAGATGACTTTAAATACTCGAATTGACTTTCTATTTTCGATAATGAACGATCTAAACAAGTCTTTTTTCGATCTCCTCTGATAGCCTGTAGGATATCGCACCATCTTTCCTTCCAACTTAGAATGATCCTTATCTAATTCGCTCATCTGGGTATGTGATTTTTAACTTGGAAAGGTCCAACTCGATGTTTATCTTCCTTTTCATAACATCCTTGTTATATCTAGTCTTCCTTATCCAACTCAACTAAATAGTTGTACGGACTCTCTGTTTCATCAGAGTCAGTGTGATGAATCAAGAATTCATATTTTTTATCATTAAAAGTTATAGTCTCAATTTCATATATGCCTTTTACGCAGTGGTTATTTCCAACATGGACTTGCTTGTCTAATAGTCCAAAAAAAGTTTTTGTTACATAAATACTCTCTCCACAAGCAAAGAAACCACCATATCTAATTTCAGCATTATGTGACTTGTTGATTTCAGATTTGGCAAGAGGAGCTTGAAATATTAAATAAGGAATAAGCAATACTATTAGCCATCCTTCATGAACTAAGCTTAGAATTCCTAAGGCAGTAAGAGGAATAGTTACAATTCCTGACAGGACTCTTCTTTTTCTGGTTTTTGTGATAGAAAAGAGAACAAAAGACGAAATAATGAATACAATCCCAATTAAAGAAGTTGTGTACCTGCCTTTAATCCTCAAGTCGAAAAACATTAATATCGTACATATTGAGACTCCGACAAAAGAATAAATTAGGACTTTCATAATCCAGTCTTCATTGAGATTCAATTTTTTTCTGAAACTGAATATAAGTATCCCAACAACGATTGAAGATGCCAGTATGAATAAGTATTTGTTCATTTATTAATGGAAGATAAGTTGTTTGTCTCAATGATGGCTCACCTACACTGCGATGCTGGTTCAATAATCCGGGCTGAGGATAGAAGAAGTAGAGCGGTTTTCACAAAGGAACACTGAGGGGAAGCTCAGAGAGAGGGCCAAGAGGTATGGAGATCTTTGGCTGAATAGAAGGATGAGGATGGCTCACCGATCCTTAGGGCTCAATGATCCTTTTTTATAGAATAATAGCGGATCAAAGTTTTCACAGAGGGACGCAGAGGTGGAAGCACAGAGGGTTAATTGGCTCAATGATCCGAGTTAAGGAAGATGGAGGAATAAGTTATAAGATCCATCTTTTAAAGGGTACCATGGGTTGTTGCTGTTGTAGATCTTTGTGGAATGGATAAAGATTGTGTATACAACATCCTGATGGTAATGTAAGTTCTATCAACTTAATGACAGAGACAGGACATTAGAAAGAAAAATGAGTCAAATCATAAGAATAATTGGACTAGTATTGAGCATAAGTGTGGCTCTTTTACCAAATGGGTTATCTCAAGGTAAGGGAAACACTTTTGAGCTCAATACTAGTTTTGGGATTCAGCAACATGATACCAGATTATTCTCTTTCCCGGCGGCATTAAGTCAAGGCGAAAGTGGATTTGGGACCTACTATTACTCAGCATCTATTCAAAAAACGATCATCAATAAAAAGAGAACGGCAGTAAAAGCTGGTATTGGGTGGGGTTTAGAGGTCAACAATTGGGCTCGCCCATACAATTCCTGTTTTGGTGATACAGATGGAACATTTTGCTCACCTGGAATCATAGATCATTATAGGATTCATTTGATCCAACAACCTCTTTCTATTTCGTACAAATTAGGTAAAGGAGAAAAGAGGAAATGGAATGTAGGAATGAGTATAATACCATCTTTTTGGGTATCTAAAAAAATAGAGAACGATGACAGACGGTTCACTGGTTTCAACTTTTATTCACTCGAAAACTATACGGAAGCCGGTTTTAGAATAAGCGAATCAACTAATATTTCAGCTCAGTTTCGAATACTTCAAATTCGAAGTATCGATCATTTATGGTGGGATACTCTTTTTCTTAATAGTACAACTAACAATTCGGATATTAATAAAAATATAGATACACATAACCCTATAAAGGTTGTTTTAAAATTGTCACAGACATTGTTCCTATGACGTAGACTCAGTCTACGCCAAACGGGCTCTAATGAATATTAGTATGAAGTTGCAAACGTCTTACAGCTTGCAACTTACGAATAGCGAGGCATCGGGCGTAAAGCCCGCTGTCTGTTATTCGAGTTGGTTGAGTCGGGGTCTTAGGACATTGACGAATTTGTTCGTCCAGAGATTGAAGAACTCTACTATCTTAGTTCTGTTCTTATCTGCATAAACATTCTTGAGAGGCAATAAGATTGCAAATGCGCTTGGTGGGCTGTCATCCCATCTCCAGCTCACTTTGGTTCCTAGTTCGCTTCTAATCTCGTCTATGTAAGGAGATAGCTGCTCTTTTAGCATTTGGCCTTTTTGGCCATTTTCAAATCTGTAATAGACCCCTACTCTACCTGAGCTGGCAGAAAAGTATGGACTGATCCACGTTGACTTGTCTATACCTGGATAGATGTATAGATTTTGTGTCATGGTTGGTTTAGGCAAAGGTTGACTTGGATCATCAAAGATTAATTGTTCTATGTACTCTGTCCAAAAGGTGGTGAAGTATTCTCTTCTTTTAAGCGTTTCTTCTGAAGTGGTGTTTTCTGATGTAGGAGTAATCGACTCACGAGCATCTTGTACTATTCTCAATCCTTCTGGCACTTCGATATTAATCTTTTGAATCTCTACCGTTTTCAATGTTGTTCTAGGAAATATAATTACTTCATCATCTTCAGTTTTGTATATAGGTACTTCCACAATAGCTAACGTGAAATTGAGACTTGCGGACTTGTTTAAGAACTCTGAGATACCACGTGCTCCTTCTCTTATACCGCTATTAGTATATCTTCTAA
>CALLFA010000087.1 GCA_937997635.1 uncultured Saprospiraceae bacterium
TATACCTCAAATTGCCTTTGTGAAGGCACATTCGTTGGTGATGCTGATAGTGATGGATTTTGTGATACTGTTGATCATTGCCCTAATTTCGATGATAACTTACTTGGTGCTACTTGCGATGATGGTGACCCTTGTACACCCACATCTATTTATACAAATTGCAATTGCGAAGCCGTTGAAAATGCTGCCTTAGGTGGAACTGCATCCATGAGCTCGCAATTCTCTTCTCTTGCCGCATCTAGATTGAATGATGATGTATTTATTGGAAATTCTCCATTGGCACATACAGGTGGAAGTTCCCCTAATGAATGGTTCGAAATAGATTTGGGTAGTGATATGCAGATCTCAAGTGTTGTACTTTGGAACAGAATCGATTGTTGTTCAAATCGTATAAATAATGCCTACATTATGGTAGCAGATACACCGTTCCCTGCAAATACTGACTTAACTCAATCACTCACTAATTCAGATTATACCCACCAACTAGGGGATGAAACTGACTCAGCTATTATAGCAATTAACCTTAATACGTCTGGAAGATATATTCGAATTCAGAAATCAGGTAACAATGATGGCAGGAATTTCATGAATCTAAGAGAGCTGCAAGTATTTACACCTGTTGCAATCGTTGATACTGACAATGATGGTGTTTGTGATATCGTCGACCAATGTCCTAATTTTGATGACAACTTAATCGGTCAATCTTGCGATGATAACGATCCATGTACTTCTGGTGATGTCTACACCTCTACTTGTGATTGTGTTGGAACTGTAGTAGCAGATTCTGATGGAGATGGTGTGTGCAATGCCATAGATCAATGTCCAAATTTTGACGACAATTTAATTGGTCAACCTTGTGATGACGGCATTATTTGCTTTGTTGGCAGTACATGGGACGCCAATTGTAATTGTTCAGGAGGTGCATTTTCTGACTTAGATAACGACAATGTCTGTGACCCATTGGATCAATGTCCTGGTTTTGATGATAATGTTGATGTGAATAATAATGGAATTCCAGATGGTTGCGAAGGATGTGCAGATTACATTGTAGAAAGTACAAATTCTATCATTTCCACAGATAGATCAGCCAACATTAATATTACAACAAATGGAAGAGTCTTTGTTGGTGATATTGAGTATCATGCAGGACAAGAGGTTAATCTCACAGAAGGTTTTGAGGTCAAAGCTGGCGCAGTATTCCATGCATATATCGCGCCTTGTAATTAGATTCATAAATCTATGAAACTGTATTTTAAAAATTAATTAATTACGAAATGAGTAAAGGTTCATTTGCACTTATCTTCATGTTGGCATTTTCTTTAAATCTAAGTGCACAAACCAATTTAGATTTAGATTTCGATATTGATAGGGGCTATTTCACGAATCCATTCAATCTATCCTTATCTGTAAATGATCCTGCAGCCTCAATAAGATATACTACGAACGGAGATAGACCCACGCCAAGCTCTGGTACCGTTTACACAAATCCGATTCCCATATCGACAACATCGTACATAAGAGCTATTGCTTATTCATCTTTTGATACGACAAAAGTGTTGACGCACACCTATGTTTTCCCATCAGATGTCATCAATCAATCAAATACGCAAGCAGGATTTCCATCATCAAATTTTTCTTTTGATGCCAGTATTACCAATCATTCCACCTATGGACCGTTGTTGGAGGAGGCTTTATCGACTATTCCATCTATCTCACTGGTCATGAATCTCGATGATTTTAATGATGTACACGAGCTGACTACGCCTGTGGAATATGAAACATCAGTGGAGGTTTTACTTCCTTATGGCGAAAAAGGATATCAAGCAAATGGTGGTTTAGAGAGAGCGGGAGGAAGTAGTTTTAATAGTTCTAAAAGAAACTTTAGGCTGTCATTTAAATCAATATTTGGAGACTCTAAATTTGATTTTCCGCTTTTCGGAGAAGATGCTGCTGAATCATTCGATCAAATAGCGCTTAAACCAGGTTTCCATGGATGCATGCATCTTGGGCTTGACCATGGTAGAGGTGGTACCAATGATCTAGCAGATCAAGTCATGAGAAATCTCCAAGGTGAAATGTCTGAAGATAAGGTACACCTACATGGCGACTTTATGCATTTATACATCAATGGCATATACTGGGGGGTATACAATCCAAGTGAAAGAGGCATTAATTCATTCGGCGAATCTTATTATGGTGGAGACAAAGACAATTATGATGCATTGAAAGGTGTCCGGAATCCAGGATCAACGTTTACGCCTACGCCCAATATGACGCCTAGAGATGGCAACTCTATTGCGTGGGATATGTTGATCAATCTGACCGCTAATCTAGATCTATCTGTAAATAGTAATTATCAGCAAGTGTTGGATTACATAGAACCTGAGCAATTTGCAGACTATGTCATCCTAACTAATTTTGGTCCACACGCTGACGATAATCAAAATGGTAAAAACTCCTTCGTCACTAGAGATAGAACAGGGTCTGACGGATTTAGATTCTGGATATGGGACACAGAACCAGCATTTGGCCATTACTGGACGTGGAACGTAACAGATTTCGGAAGTACACCATTCAATCCGATTTTTCTTCCTATGCTAGAAAATTCGGACTTTAAGACACTTGTTGGCGATCGTGTGCAATGCCATTGTTTCGAAGACGGTGCATTAACCGTTCAGAATGCTCAGGAAACTTACGACGCCGTATATGATTCGACTGATCTAGCATTTATTGCTGAAGCTGCTCGATGGGCTGCGGTAGATGAATATGATGCTTTTGTCAAAAAAAGAGATACCATTGTTAATGATTACCTTCCAGGAAGGACAAGTTATTTGATTGATCTTTACAGAGAAAATGGCGCATATCCTACAATAGATGGCGTTGGGTATAATAAATTCGGAGGCATAATTAGTCAATCATTTCCAATTACACTTACGAATACAAATGGATCAGGTACTATTTATTATACGACAGACAATACAGATCCTAAAACATCCTCAGGAGGTGTATCTGGGACTGCACAGATTTACAATGGCTCTTTCACCCTCAGTCCAGGTGTATATACTTTAAAGGCTAGAGTCAGATCAGGTTCTACTTGGTCTGCAATGTGTCCAACCACCTTTTATGTCGATCAGAATTACGGAGATTTAGTCATTAATGAAATTCATTATAATCCTAATAACTTTGTCAACCCACCAGATACAACCTCAGGGAGGAACTTTGAATTTCTTGAAATTAAAAACTGTGGTGATGAAGATGTGAATATGCGAGACATGTTCTTTGAAAAAGGTATTCGATTAACCATCAAAGAGGACCTTATTATCCCACCCAACGGTTTTGCAGTATTTGCCGAAGATGAATTTTGGTTTCAACAGCGGTATGGTTTCCTTCCTGATGCCCGATATGCTGGAAAACTAGACAATGGAGGCGAAAACCTTTGGTTAGCAAATCCAGAAAATGCCATTGTAGATTCATTAGATTATAACGATAATCCGCCCTGGCCTGGAACTGCAGATAAAGGCTTTTATAGCCTTGCATTATTGGATTGTAATCTTGACAATGCTGATCCAGCAAATTGGAGTATTCAATCCGTATTCACGACACCAAGAGCAGAAAACTTTTTTACTAATTTCGGTGAACATCCATTTTCAGGTGTCGTTATCAATGAAATACACTATAACCCAATGGACAGTATCGTTCCGGGTACTATAGATACCATTAATGGTAGGAATTTTGAATTTGTAGAAATCAAAAACATTAGCACCATCCCAATAGATTTATCAGGAGCCATTTTTGCAAGAGGCATTGATTATGAATTTGCTAATGGAACCATTATTCAGCCTGGAGATTTTATTGTTTTAGCTGAGGACAGATCATCATTTTTAGATAGGTATGGCTTTCCAGCTTTCGGCAAATACGACGGACAACTTGATAATGGCGGCGAGACACTTTGGTTAGTAAATGCTGAGGGCGTGCTTCTTGATGCCGTCACTTATGACGATATTTTCCCTTGGGATTTTAATGCAGATGGCGGCCTGGTTGATTACAGCCTTGCGTTAGTCGATGGTACCGTAGATAATGATACCTATTTAAATTGGAGGGTACAGTGTAATGTACCTTTTACTCCTGGTGCAGAAAATGATTTGGGATGCTTTACTGGCCCTGACTATAGCGGTCTTACCATTAATGAACTTGATTACAGACCTAATGGAGTAAATGATCTGGAATTTGTAGAATTATTTAATAACTCATTTCTACCAATTGATTTAGAGGCCTTACGAATTTCAGATGCCATTAGCTATGATTTTCCTAGTGGACAACTTTTACCTGGCCAATACTATATTATAGCTAGAGATTCTGCGCTTTTTGAAAATACATACAATGTTGCCGTTGATGGGAGTTTCACAGGAGGACTCAGTAGCATTGGAGAAACAATACTATTGACAGATCTTTTTGGAAATACAATTGATATCGTATCATATGATATAACTCCCCCCTGGACTGATGAACCAGCACAAGGCATCAAAAGTTTAGCGCTTATCGATCCTGATCTAGATAACAATAATGGAGGCAATTGGTGTGTGCAACAAAGCAACCGAACACCAAAAGCGGCAAACGACTTTGCTGATACAGATAACGACGGCATTGTTGATTGCATAGACTCCTGTCCTGCTCTCGATAATGATTTAATCGGAACAGCTTGCGATGATGGTGACCCTTGTACACCC
>CALLFA010000088.1 GCA_937997635.1 uncultured Saprospiraceae bacterium
CTGTCTGGAACATGATTTTTAGGATTTGAAGATTATCACGATTTAGATTTATAAGATTAAAAGATAAACAAGATCGATTTCACATATAATAATCATGTCCCTCCTTATCATCTTACAGATCCTATTCAGACAAAAAGAATGACTGTCTGGAACGTGATTCAATATTATTGATTTCGTTTAAATTAAATCAAGTTTTTATTTATACATAATTTACTATTCGGGTAGAAGAGATTTTGACCGAAGTAGTAATCCCAAATAGCACTAAACTTAATCACTTACCCTCAACCATCTTCTTCACCGCCTTATACGGCTGAATAAAATTCCCAGTCTTGTATTGTTGTTCCGTTTCTAAACCTGTGTCGTGTAACAATTGAAATGCTTGATCAACAGTTAACTCTGGATTGATACTTCTGAGTACAGCAATCGTACCCGAAACATACGGTGCTGCCATTGATGTACCCGAAAAATTCTTGTATTCATTTTTCGGATATGTAGACAAAATATCTTTTCCAGGTGCAGATAGTCCAAATTTTATGTGTTGTAGTGTATTCGAAAAACTGGTGCGTTTTAATGACTCATCTACAGCAGCTACAGCAATGACACCAGCGCTGTTTGCTGGGCAAAACTGAGAAGCATCTTTTGCAGAATTACCAGCTGCGGTAACAACAATCACATTATGTCGTTTCGCATATTCAACGACTTCTGTATATGCCTTCTCGCGTTGCTCCGTACTTTTACCTCCCAAAGACATCGAGATCACATCTGCTCCAGCATCTACAGCCTTTATCATACCATCAATGATCATTTTTTGTGTTCCATAACCAAATCCAGCCAAGACTTTAATGCCACTAACTTCAACAAAGTCATTGCTTGGAACAGGAGAACTAATGCCGATCTTATTATTCGATACGGATGCTGCGATACCAGCACAATGTGTACCATGACCTACCTCATCTTTAGAACTGTTTTTATCAAAAGATCTGAATTGGCCTTTCAAATCTTCGTGTTCTCCATCTACACCGGTGTCTAGTATGAAAAGCTTTGCCTTTTTCTTTGGTTTAATTTTATTCTTTTTGATGTACTGGTAAAACTCATTGAGTTCCATTGGGCCAAATTCCCATTTTTGATCAATCAACGGATCGTTAAGCGCTAGTTTTTTGGATGGTTTGGAATTATATTGTTTAGTTGATTCAATTGGACTTAGCTGATAGATTTCATTTTTTTCTACATACTCCACAGCTCGTTTGGATTGTAAATCATGAATGACTTCAGACTGTTTATTTGCATGTTTATTTGGAATGTTAACGGACAGATAATCGTCCAAGTCTGTATTAAGATGGTCTATTGGATGAAAGGCTCGAGTAACCTCAAGATCATATTCTTCAATGACAGAGGCAATGTCTGACATAGAAAAGCCTGGATTCAATTCCACTAATAGTTCGCTGGACGAATCGACATTGATTTCATCAGAGATAGCACTTATGGTTGCAGGAGCTGGTTTTTTATGTTGGTCTAAAAGGAATTGATACATCAATGGCATCGCACTACCTAATGCGATCAGAGAACCAACGGCCAATATCTTGTTCTCCTTTACAAACATGAAAAACATTGATACACCTGCTAGCGCTATGATGTCGCGAAATAATGTAACTGCACTAAGTTCGTCTAGCGCATATAAGCCGATTGCAGATACTGAAAAACCAGCAATGGAAAGATAGAACAGTATGCCACTGAGTTTATCAAAAATACCTGCTTTAAGCACGTGCCAAATACTCAAGGAAAACATCGAAGCGAGCAAGAAAAAGATGTAAAATGTCATAATATCTTAACGACTGGTTAATAGAATAAATTCCTTTTAATATCGTCGGAATGGGCATAAATTCATAGTTTTTTCGATAAAATCAATACAATACAGGACAGATCAGGCAATATTCATTAATAGGGTAAACTCTAATGGAATACCTTAAATGTGATGTTAACTTTGAGCTACAACCTTGTGTGATGAAATCATTGTCTCTACTGTTAGGCCTTTTTTTATTCATCAATAGCTCTCCAAATAGCGTTGATCTTCACGAAGTCATTCAATTGAGTGATCAAATTGTCCTTGCGACAATCACGGATGTTTGTGACGATTCATTAACGGCGAATGTGCGTAAACATCTCAAAGGTCAGTCTAACGAACGAATAGAGATTGACCTGAATGCTACAGAAGTCAATACAAATCAAGGCTTCAGCACAAATGATAGCTTTATATTTTTCTTAGAAGAAACAAATCAGCGAGAGTTAGGGCTCCTGTTTTCATTGAAACAATTGACTGATGTCCACCTTGATCAAAGCTATATTCTCATTGAAAATGATGAATCATATACCATAAAGTTGATGCCTTTCATTCATGCGGTAGAGTCGTACATCTACAATGAGCAAGAAATTTCGTTAGCTCAATTGCATTAAATGTTACAGTCTTCTCCTAGATTTGAAACAATTGAATTCTGATACGAAATTGAGGCTAAGAACAACT
This sequence comes from uncultured Saprospiraceae bacterium, assembly GCA_937997635.1. Classification (GTDB taxonomy): domain Bacteria; phylum Bacteroidota; class Bacteroidia; order Chitinophagales; family Saprospiraceae; genus CALFUK01. The sequence continues at coordinate 2,519 of CALLFA010000088.1, forward strand.
TAGTGCCTTTTGCGTTTACTATTACCGTAAAGAAATTTACTTTTGCAAATCAATATGAAACGTTATGGCAGAATCAGAAGTTAAAAAGTGCATCATCATTGGGTCAGGTCCAGCAGGTTATACCGCAGCAATCTACGCTGCACGAGCGGGTTTAGACCCTGAGTTGTATACAGGTCCTGAACCAGGTGGACAGTTGACCATCACTACAGAAGTTGAAAATTATCCAGGTTACCCTGATGGAATTCAAGGCCCCGAAATGATGGAAGAATTCAGAAAGCAAGCCGAACGATTCGATACGAAGGTGCATTACGAGATGATTTCGAAGGTTGATTTTACTGGCCCAATACACAAATTGTGGACAGAATCTGGTGAAGAAATCCATACACACAGTGTAGTCATCTCTACTGGTGCAAGTGCAAAATGGTTGGGATTGCCTTCCGAACAAAAGCTCATGAATAAAGGAGTATCAGCATGTGCCGTATGTGATGGCTTTTTCTTTAAAGGTCAGGAAGTGGCTGTTGTTGGTGGGGGAGATACCGCTGCCGAAGAAGCAAGTTATCTGGCTAAGTTGTGTCCAAAAGTGCATTTGCTAGTCAGACGAGACGAAATGAGAGCTTCCAAAATCATGCAGCAAAGAGTGATGGATGCAGAAAATATCCAGATTCATTGGAACACTTCAACCGTTGAGATATTGGGTGAAGATGGCGTAACAGGTGCTAGAGTAAAAGATACGAAGACAGGAGAAGAACGAACAATACCATTGACTGGTTTTTTTGTAGCCATCGGACATAAACCGAATACTGCTATTTTTAAAGATTGGTTGGAGATGGATGACAGCGGTTATTTGATTCCTGTTCCTGGTACATCAAAAACGGCTATCAATGGTGTCTTTGTGAGTGGAGATGCTGCAGACAAAGTGTATCGGCAAGCGGTCACAGCTGCCGGAACTGGGTGTATGGCAGCATTAGATGCCGAAAGATACCTTGTAGAACACAGCATAGCATAATCTTATTCTAAGTTATGAGCTAGGGTCAGAATTTTATATCTATTGTTTCTCCCTATTTGTGTATTTGTAGGAAACTGAGTTTCTTTGTCATCCCTACCATCATATTTTAATCTGAATGTTATGACATCACCAAAGTTTAGACCAGGCGTTTTACACGGAAAAGAAGTAAAAGACCTGTTTGATTATGCCAATGAGCAAAATTTTGCAATTCCTGCAGTCAACGTTGTAGGATCCAATACCGTTAATGCTTGCCTTCAAGCAGCTAAAGAGGTAAATTCACCAATCGTCATACAGTTTTCTAACGGAGGCTGCAGTTTTATGGCTGGTAAGTCTTTATCAAATGATGGTCAGAAAGCTGCGATATTGGGTGGCATTTCTGGAGCGCTTCATGTACACAATTTAGCGAAAGCGTATGGCGTACCAGTTGTTTTACACACTGACCATTGTGCAAAGAAATTACTGCCTTGGATTGATGGCTTATTGGAAGCTGGAGAAAAATACTTTAAGCAGGCGGGTCAGCCTCTTTACAGTTCACACATGTTGGATTTATCTGAAGAACCATTAGAAGAAAATGTTGAAATCTGTGAAAGGTATTTGACTCGTATGAATAAGATGGGCATGACCTTAGAAATAGAACTGGGTGTTACTGGTGGTGAAGAAGATGGTGTTGACAATACAGACATCGACAACGAGAAGTTGTACACTCAGCCATCAGAAGTTGAATATGCCTATGCTAAATTGAATAAAATAAGCGAGAACTTTACAGTTGCAGCAGCTTTTGGAAACGTGCACGGCGTATACAGACCTGGTAATGTAGAACTTAAGCCTGAAATCTTGAAGAACTGTCAAGAGTTCATTCACGAAAAACACAAGACATCAGATAAGCAGCCAGTAAATTTCGTATTCCATGGTGGTTCTGGTTCTTCACGTGAAGACATCAGAGAAGCTATTGAATACGGTGCGATCAAAATGAACATTGATACTGATTTACAATGGGCTTTTTGGGATGGCGTGAAAGGCTATACCGAGAAAAACAACGCGTACCTCCAAGCGCAAATTGGAAATCCAGATGGAGAGGATGTTCCAAATAAAAAATATTACGATCCTAGAAAATGGTTGAAAGTAGGGGAGGAGAGTTTTGTCGAACGATTGAAGCTTGCTTTTGAAGATTTACAGTGTGTGAATAGAAATTAGGCAGGTCGTGTCCTTGCAGGCGTCTCGCCCCAAGAATTCCAATCTAGTTTAGTCTGGTCCTTCGGGTCTGCGTCCTTGCAGGCGTCTCGCCTCAAGAGTTTTTCAAAGATTTCTTTTTCTAAAGAGTGCTCTTTTGGTAGCCGGGTCCTTGCATGCGTCTCGCCTCAAGAATTTTCAAAGATTTCTTTTTCTGAATGAGTGCTCTTTTGGGTAGTCTGCGTCCTTGCAGGCGTCCCGCCTCAAGAATTCAAGCAGGTCTGGTGCTTGCAGGCGTCTCGCCTCAAGAGTATCCACGCTTTTCTTTTGCTAAGGACTTTTGCTCTTTTTGGTGGACTGCGCTACAGTAGGGTGAAAATCGCTTAGCGTTTGTAATCGATTAAGTAGACTGCTTAATTAGTAAATAATTGACAGGATAGGTAAGCTGAGGTGGGACGCCTTCAGCTACGGGCTCTTGGTGCTTATTGCTGAGGCGGGACGCCTGCAGCGACGGACTTCTCGTGTTTTTTTTTGCTGAGGCGGGACTCCCTCAGCGACGTGCAAGAATTTCTAGTTTGAGCTCGCCACGATGTACTCCCAAGGGCCTAGATCTATCGTTTGACCTTGTTTGAGTGATATCGTCTTACCAGTGAATATATCCTTAGCTGGTGGGATATTTTGTGTAATGATAGTGGCGGCTTTTTTATCAGAAAGATTGATCAACACAGTCACAGAATCAGAATTCTTCATTCGACTGAAAGCATATATATCTTCAGAAACAGCAATCTTCTGTAGTTCTCCTCCGTATTCGCCGTTCCAAATAGCTTGATTCCTGTCTTTAAGATCAAACAAGTTTTTATAAAAAGAACTGTATGCGTAATCTTTAAATCCAATGTCATCTTTAGTGAAAAAGGCTAATCTGTGTTTCAGAGGTTCTTCTTGTCCTCCGTAAAGAAGCGGCATGCCATCAAAGGTAGCTGATAAAACTGCTAATGCTTTATGCGCATCCCCCATGCGATCAAAGACAGTCCCACCCCAAGTATTCTCATCGTGATTTGAAGTGAAGTGGATGTGGAAGCCCTTTTTGTTTTTTACTTTGTTTGCCGCAAGCCATTCATCGATGTGACTGACATTCCTATTGCCTTTCGCGATATCATTCATTAAGTGATGGAATTCCCAGCCATAGTCTGCGTGAAAAGTTTCTTCATTTCTTAGGGCCGGTATCTCTGCTTCAGCTAGCATGAAGACTTCAGGCTTTGCTTCCATTAATTTGGATGTCACTTGTTTCCAGAAATCAATAGGAACATTGTGCGCAACATCGTGTCTAAATCCATCTACATCCATCTCATTAATCCAGAAGAGCATCGCATCTAGTTGTGCATCACGCATTTCTTGCTTGTCATAATTAAGATCTGCTACGTCTGTCCATCCCCAAGAATTGCCAGTACCTGGATCGATCGGGTCAATGATGTTGCCATCAGCATCTTGTGTGTACCATTCAGGATGATCAGTGATCCACGGATTATCCCAGCCGGTATGATTGGGGACATAGTCAAGAATGACCTTCATACCTCTTTTGTGTATTTCAGAAACAAGCTGTTTGAACTCCTCTTTGGTACCATAATCTGGGTTGACATCTATGTAGTCTGCTACAGCGTATGGACTTCCAAGGTATTTGCTGATGTCTACCGATTTTGGGAAATCTTCTACAGATTTATCGTTAGTCGCTTTTCGCTTTTTCATGCTGATGGGGTAGATGGGCATTAGCCAAAGGATGTCTACTCCCATATCGTCTATCCTATCCAAATGTGTGACCAATGCATTGAACGTGCCTTCTGGTGTAAACTGTCTGATATTGACCTCATAGATGACAGCATTCTTCGCCCAGTCGGGTAGACCAAATACGGCTTTTTCTTGCACTTGAGTTTCCTGATTAGTCTCGACATTTTGCTTGCACGCGTTAAATGTTAAGACTGAAAAGCTGATAACAAGAAGTGTGAGGATATTTTTCATAATTCAAAATGTTAATTGTAATTACAACAATGGGTTAAAACCAATAGAACATATTAGACAATTTACAATCTGTTCTTTATATATATTAACCTATTATTATATATATGAATATGTTGATATGTCAACTAAGTGATTTCCCATGATTGTATGCTATTTGATGCTAATTTTTTCTTCTGATTGTTGACTGTGACCTCTATATCTTGCCCACCATGAAGTGAAATACTAAATTTTTCCCGAGTCATTTTAACACTCAACAATTGGTCTTGAAATACGATTTTAAACGAACAAGAATTCCATTGTGCAGGGCATCTTGGATTGAATGTCAATTCACCGTTTTTGACCCTCATCCCGCCAAAGCCTTTGGTTATTGTCATCCATGTACCAGCCATACTCGTTATGTGTAATCCATCCTCAGTATCATTGTTGTAGTCATCCAAGTCAAGTCTAGACGTACGCAGATACATGTCATATGCTTTCTCTTCATTACCAAGTTTACTGGCGAGGATGGCATGTACACAGGGAGAGAGGGAGGACTCATGTACTGTCAATGGTTCGTAAAAGTCGAAGTGTCGTTTCAATTCCACTTCAGTGAACTCATTCTCAAAAAAGTAAAACCCTTGCAAGACATCTGCTTGCTTGATGAAGCAAGAGCGCAATATTCTATCCCAAGACCAATGTTGGTTCAATGGCTGCTCGTCCTTTGGCAATTCGCTTACAGGAACTATCTCTTTATCTAAAAAGCCATCTTGTTGTAAAAAAACTTGTCTTTCGTCATCAAATGGAAAATACATTTCTTGTATGATGTGCCTCCATCTTGCCAATTCCTCTTCCTCTACATACACTGGCACTTGATCTTTAACTTGATCTTGCACTTGAACTTGATCTTGCACTTGATCGTTTACTTTTTTATATACTTCCAATGTATACTGCAAACACCACCGAGCTATGTAATTCGTGTACCAATTGTTGTTGACATTGTTTTCATATTCGTTTGGGCCAGTGACGCCAAGCAACACATATTTCTTTTTTTGTTCTGACCAATTGACTCTCTGTGACCAAAACTTCGCTATAGCGACTAACACTTCAAGACCATACTCTTGCAAATAGGCGTCATCTCCTGTGTAATTGACATAATCAAAAATGGCATAAGCAATAGCTCCATTGCGATGAATTTCTTCAAATGTGATTTCCCACTCATTGTGGCATTCTTCTCCGTTGATGGTAACCATGGGATACAATGCAGCTCCATTGTTAAACCCGAGTTTCTCTGCATTTTCTATTGCTTTTTGTAAATGGTTGTGTCTGTAAATGAGCAAATTTCTTGCTACTTGTTGGTTGGATGTACTCAGGTAAAAGGGTAGGCAATACGCTTCCGTGTCCCAGTAGGTAGAGCCCCCATACTTCTCACCAGTGAACCCTTTGGGCCCAATGTTTAGTCGACTGTCTTCACCTGTATATGTCTGATTGAGATGAAAAATATTAAAACGTATGGCTTGTTGTGCAGTTGCATTGCCTTCTATCTCTATGTCGCCTTGTTCCCATTTGTTTTTCCAGGCTTGAATGTGTGACTCTTTTGCTGATTGAAATCCTAAGAGCGCTGAAGAATCCAACACTTGTTTGCATGTGTCTGTCAATCGCACGTCCCCATGATGAAATTCGGAGATGATTGCAGCATGTTTGATTAATTGGATGCTGTCACCTGGATTAAATTCTATCTGGATCTGATGACCGACACGTCTTTCATCTTCATCAGTTGAATGATTTTCCGCTGGATTACCATTAATGGAAAATGTATTCTGTATTCCTGCACAGACTTTAAATTCTGTTTTTTTAGTTTTACAAAACACATGTCCCCATTCATTGTCTATATGTTGACAGTGGTAGTCCCAGAAATTCTCGTCATAATTAGCATCTTGATTTCTCACATTAAAATTTACACATGACTTAATGGTTATAGTGCCAGTGTAATCGTTTGTAATCAGTTCGTATTTTAACCAGGCGGTATCTTTACGTGCATAATGACAAAACCGCTCTGAATGAATAGTCCCAGTTATATTGTCTAATTGAAATGAGACTCTTCTAGTCAGAATGCCAGTTTGCATATCTAACTCTCTATAAAATTCAAGTATAGTAGCCTCATTTAAATCCAATCTTTTATTCCCAAAATAAACATCAACCTCCGTCCAGTCGGCACTATTCAAGACTTTCGCAAAATACTCCGGGTAACCATTTTTCCACCAACCCACTCTCGTTTTATCTGGGTAGTAAATACCTGCTATGTAATTCCCTTGTAGTGTTTTTCCGCTGTAGTATTCTTCAAAATTTCCTCTTTGGCCAATCATCCCATTTCCAAGACTGCAGAGTGATTCCGTAATTTGATTGTACTCTTTGTGAAAGCTATCTTCAATTATTTTCCAAGGATGTTTGACAAGATAATCTTTCATTACTTTTCTAGTTCATCAATTTGATTAGACAATACTTCAATTGAGAATTTTTCAAAAGTCGGAATGACAAAATCTGCATTGGCTAAGACCATAGGATCGCCCACACCACAAGACATAAAACCTGCAGATTGTGCAGCTACTAATCCTTTGTAACTGTCTTCAAAAACGACAACTCTAGAGGGGGCTTTTTTCATTGATTCTGCAGCCTTTATAAAGACTTCTGGATCTGGTTTGCTACGTGTGGTATCATTCCCGTCAAGGATGGTATGAAACAAATGAGAAATGCCAAGCTTTGGAATTATAAATCCTGCATTCTTACTTGCTGATCCCAATGCAAAAGGAATATTTGCATCGGATAATTCGGTTAAGAAATTGTATACACCTGGAAGGATTGCAGACTCATCAACATTGCTGAGATATTCACGATACCAGTCATTTTTTTGTTTGGCTAGTTTGATCTTCTCCTCTTGAGTTGCTGTTATATTGCCAATGTCTAAAACAACATCCAAACTGTCCATACGGCTGATGCCTTTCATTTCTTCATTTTGTTCTTCTGTAAATTCGAAGCCCAATTGGCTTGCCAGTTTTCTCCAAGACATATAATGGTATCCTGCTGTATCTACAATCACACCATCAAAGTCAAATATACACGCCTCAAAGAGATGTTGCTTCGTCATAAGGCAAACATACAGCTTATCGAGATAGATTAAAACTTGAGCATTTCAAATTTTAGAGCTGAGTCAGAGCGGTAACGTTTACAATAGAAAATCAGCTACTCTCAATACCAATCCTCAGTTGTACTACAAGTTAATACGCCTTTTCAAACGAGAATCTAAATCCATCTGCTTGTTGACAACACGTGGTATGTATTTTTTATAATGAGACACAAATAAAAGAGTATGCTCTTCTGTCAAAATTGAATCGAGAAGTTTGATAGATCGATCAATCGTGATCTGGTCAAAGGCTTGGAATGGTTCGTCCAGTATGAGCAATGCAGGATTCTTTGCAAGTGCTCTGATCAGTAAAATTAGCCTCTGTTCGCCTGTTGAGCAAACCCTAAATAAGCGTTCTTTTAACTGCACACAATTGTAATAGTCGAATAAAGCTGTGATCAACTCCGCTTGGTCAGGACGGATTGCTGGGGCATCATAAAGAGTAGGGTGGAGTCCTTGCTCGACGATACGGTGACAAGACGTATTCGGAAACTGAAAATAGGCGTGTAGCTCAGAACTGGTAAATCCAATTTCTTTTTTCACATCCCAAATAGATGGATTTGTCAAGCCAAAAAGTTGAATGGCATTGGCATAAACTTGCGGATGGTCTCTAGTAATGAGGGACAGTAGGGTGGACTTGCCAGAACCGTTGACACCTTTCACTTCCCATTTATCTCCTTGTTCTACTGCCCAGTCAAAGTCATTGAAGATGTGCTTATCACCATATGCTACTGTTAGTTTGTTTATAGCAATACGGGCATCAGTTTGAGGCCAATGATCAGTTATGGCATACAATGACTTTATTGACTCTATATTATGTATGGTATGAGGCTGTCTATTGATAAGCGCAATTTCGTTTGTAATGCAATTGGGCAAGGTGGTATACTTACCAGATAAAACAAATAGAATGTCAAGTTCACTTGCAAGCGCGTCTATTAACGAATTGATGGTATCTCTATGTTCTTCATCCAGTCCTACATAAATATTATCAACCAAGATGAGTTTTGGCAACTGAATTAATGCTTTTGCCAAATTGTATTTACGCATTTGGCCACTGGATAATTTCACGCGTTCTTGGCTTAAAAGCTCTGACAATTGACAAAGAGCGATAATCTTTTGATGCATGCTGTTAGAATGATCAAATCCATTTTCACTTAAATAAGCTTGTACAGTCAAGTCGTCGTTGTCAAATGCTTGAAACCGTTGTTGGTAGTACCGCTCTTTTGTGTAAAACAAATGATCTCGATCTTCAAAAGTGACAAATTGAATGTGTTTGGTTTTCCAATCGTAAATATTTTCACTTTTGGGGATCATCGGAAATGTAAGTTGGCCTTGCCGAATTGGCAGAATGCCTTTAATGGCTTTTAGAATGGACGTTTTTCCTGTACCGTTATCTCCTGTGATGATCGAGTGCTGCTGCTGATCAATGGTAAAGCTTACAGGCCCAACAAGTTTGTGTGCTTGGTTATAAATACTAATGTTGTTTGCGATTATTGCTTTAGAATTTGTCATTTATTTCTATGAGAAATGGCGGATGTCTTGTAATGGAATATAGTATAATTGAGTAAATTCATGCTAAAATTAAATTTATGAAACATATTGGGTATTTCCTTCTTATTATAGCAATGCTAGCTTCATGTAAGGAATCAACTAAATCAGTTGGCGATGCGGCCAAAGATGCTGCGACAAAAACTGCAGATAAAATGATAGAAACAATGGGTGGAAATTCTATTGGAAATGGAATGACTATTAAGCCGTTTACTGAATCAGTGGCATTTCCTGATGCGTCTATTTCATCTGTCAATTATACAAATGGCGTATTTACCTTTGGAGTCAGAGGCGACAAATATAAATTGGGTAAACAATCTACGGATGCCCCAGCTAAAATGTGTGCAAATTCTGCTAAAGGTCAACACATTCATTTGATTATGAATGATTCTCCTTATGCAGCGAAATACGTCAACCAATTTGAGCATGATGTTCCTGACGGAGATCATCACATGTTGGCATTCTTATCAAGATCATACCACGAGAGCATTAAGTCTAATGGGGCCAGTGTCGCATTAAAGGTAAATGTGGAAAACAAGTCGATTGTAAAGACAGAGCAGATAAAAGAGCCAATGTTGTTTTACAGTAGACCAAAAGGCAATTATGTTGGTAACGACACTAAAAATTTAATGCTAGACTTTTTCTTAACCAACGTAAATCTGTCTGCAGATGGCTATAAAGTAAAAGCTGACATCAATGGCACGGAAACGATCATTACTGATTGGCAACCATATTACTTAAATGGATTGCCGATGGGGGAGAATACCATTACGTTGACTTTGATCGATAAGGATAATAAAAAGGTAGATACGCCATTGAATCCAGTGAGTCGGACGTTTACGTTGAAGGCGGATCCTATGGGTTAAACTTTTGCGTGGCAAAAGCTTAAAGTTATGAATGTTGCCTATGGGTTAAACTTTTACATAGCAAAAGTTTAAAGTTATGAATGTTGCCTTCGGCATCAAGTTATGAATGTTGCCTTCGGCATCAGGTTATGAATGCTGCTTTGGGCAGCAAGTTATGAATGCTGCCTTCGGCATCAAGTTTTGCGTGAATTCTTAAAATTCTTCACGAAATGGGGGAATTCGTCGGATTAAGTCTTAAGATTATCGAAATATGGTGGTTAGGTAAACTTTTTGCTCTTATATTGGCTTTCGAATGTATATAATAGATAAAATTAAACGAATGAAATTTATACAAACACTAGTTATTGCCTGTTTATTATTCACTGGCGCGTTAACTGCACAGGACGAAATGTCTGAAATGCATATTCAAATGGAAATAAGCTCTATTGAGAGTTCGAATCCAGAAATGGCTGCTCAGTTTGAAATGATGAAAGGAACTGAATATGCCATCTACCACAAAGACGGAAAATCTCTTACCGACATGAGTTTGATGGGAGGGATGATTGGCATCAAAAATCTTGTTGATGCAGATGGTGGAATGAACATGTTTTTCGATGCTATGGGTAACAAAATGCACATAGAGTCTACAAAAATGGAATTGGACAAAATGAAAGCAGAAAATCCAAACCCATTAGCAGACCTGAACATCGAATACGATAAATCTGATACAAAATCTATTGCTGGTTATGAATGCTACAAAATGAAAGCAACTTCTAAAGATCCAGATGCTGGAGATTTTGCCATTGATGCATACATTACGGAAGAGATAGACATAAAAGCATCTGTGATTCAAGGTGTTGACCTTTCGGAATTTGCTGGTTTTCCATTGGAAATCAATGTGGATATGGGTATCGCAACAATGGGTTTTACCACTACAGAATTGAAAGATGAAGTTCCTGCTGGAGTATTTGATATAGACACCAAAGGATATAAGAAAATGACAATGGAAGAATTTGCAGAAACGATGGGCGCCATGGGAGGCGGCTTTGGATTCTAGTAAATCATCCAAGTAAAAAATATAAAAGCTATGATCGTCAGATCATGGCTTTTTTTAATTTTGCGCGATCAAGTATTAGGATTCAGCTAAGAGAAATGAAGGTTTTAGCCATTGTCACGTGCTTGTGGACATTAAGTGTTCATTTTTGCTATACACAAGACTATGCGGAAGCGGATAGTATAGCCACTATGCAAACCGCTGTAACGGCTAACTCGATTACAGATGGTCAGCCAGGTCCACCTAAATTGCCTTTCTTTCAATCCAATTCGACGTATTCTGCGGATAGTGGCTTTTCACATAATTTGTGTGTAGCCAATACCTTTGCAGAGCATGGCTTTTGGCGCAATAGTTTATTCTCTCTAAATGTGCTGAGTTTTACGGCTATTGACAACAACATAGATTACGATAAGACATTCAATGGCTCTTGGCAACACAGATGGAGATATGAGAAAAACAACAAGCCGACCATTGCCACAAATGTCACATTGATCGTTCCTTTTGATGAACCAGACGCACTGACAGAAGCCCAAACAACGTTTATCGTCGCGAAAAATCTAAATACAAAAAGCGTCGGATTTTTCCATTTGACCATAAGTACACCATTTGAAGATTTTTCCGAAAACATCAATTACAGCATTTTACTCGGCCACAAATTATTTTTGAACGACTCAAACAATCTATTTCTCGATGTTGTGTATCAAGAAAACGCAATCACCTTCGAAACAGCCTTAGAATTTAAATTCTCCAATAGTATGGTGTTGAGTCCCGGCATTAATTACACCTGGGATACGGAATTGAAGGAGGGGATATTTGGATTTGGCGCAGTGGTATTATTTCAAACGCAATGAGCCGTTGTACCGACGAATTTATTCGTCGAAGTCAGAGCCTCTTTTTAGGATTAATTATTCATATTTCTGAAGCCCTTGGTACCGACGAACTTGATCCTTGCACTTGA